>CALXZT010000059.1 GCA_944393315.1 uncultured Clostridia bacterium | reverse complement strand
TAAACAGACAGTTACCATATATTACCAGTAAAAATATGAAATGCTGATTATAAAATTTGATTTACTCTTTTTTTCTGTAAAAAATAAAAAAATGTTGCCATATCAAAATATATATGATATAATGCAAATTGAATTTAAATAAAGGAGGAGTGAAAAGTGGAAGTAAAAAAGAGCGGAGTTTACAAACACTTTAAAGGAGACTACTACATAGTAGAAGATGTAGCTATACACAGCGAAACAAAAGAAGAATATGTAGTATATAGAGGGTTATATGGGACAAACCAATTATATATAAGACCAATGGAGATGTTCTTGTCAAAAGTAGATAAAGTCAAATATCCAGATGTCAAGCAGGAATATAGATTTGAATTACAAGATATAAAAAGCCAAAAAGAGAAATAACATAAAGAAAAAAGATGTTTTAATATAATTTCTGTAATAAGAAAGGAAATGAAACAAAAATGGAAAAAATAAGAGGATTTGAAGTAGCAAAAGGATTTGAAAATCAAGGAATAAATTTACCAGTAAGAAAAACAAAATACTCAGCAGGATATGATGTTGAGGCAGCAGAGGACACAGTTATACCAAGTTTTAAACCAGGAATGAAGCCAACTCTAATAAAAACGGGAATAAAGGCATATTTCCCAGAAGATGAATATTTAATGCTAGCAAATAAAAGCTCAAATCCAGGTAAAAGAGGGTTGGTAATGGCAAATAGCATAGGAATAATAGATGCAGACTACTATGAAAATCCATCTAATGATGGACACATCATGTATGCATATTATAACTTTTTTGACCATGATGTCGAAATAAAAAAAGGAGACTCAATAGGTCAAGCATTATTCCAAAAATATTTAATAACAGATGACGATAACGCAGAAGGACAAAGAGTTGGAGGGTTTGGCTCAACAAGTAAATAATAAAAAAAATAAAAAATTATATAAGTAAGTAAAAAAGTTTTTTAGAGGCTTGTAATCCTTGAAAAAGCTGAGGTACAACCGTATTAAATATAATAAAAAATTGGCAAAAGCTTTGACTTTTGCCAATTTTTGTAGTATAATAATTATGGTTGAAAAAGAGATTAAAGTTATCCTGCCACAAATGGGTAGCTTTATAATTTATATTTTCAACTAGAATGCTGAAAGGAGTTGACTTACATGTTTAATGTAGGAGATAAAATTGTATATCCAATGCACGGAGCTGGTACAATTGATTCAATTGAAGAAAAAGATATATTAGGGGAAAAACAATCTTATTACATACTAAAAATGCCAGGTGGGGTAAAAGTAATGATACCAACAGCAAAGGCAGAAGAAGTGGGAGTAAGAAACATCATAGACAAAAGTTCAGCAGACAAAGTAATCAGTGTATTAGAGCAAAATGAAACTGACATGGACAAAAATTGGAACAAAAGATACAGAGACAATATGGATAAAATGAAAAGTGGTGACATATACGAAATAGCAGATGTAGTAAGAAACTTAAGCTTTAAGCAAAAAGAAAAAGGTCTTTCTACAGGAGAAAAGAAAATGTTAAACAATGCAAAACAAATTTTAGTAAGTGAATTAGTTTTAGCAGAACATGCAAGCCAAGAAGAGGTTGAAGAAATTGTTGATACAAAAATTAATACATCTTTCAACCTATTCAAAGCAGAAGATATTGTAAAAGAAAACATAGTTAAAAAATTTATACCTTTTGAAGGAACAGGAACTTCAGAAAATTTATAGTAAAAAAGTATAATAAAACTCGTATTGGAAATAATTAATATAAATTATTTCTAATGCGAGATTTTTTTTGTAGTACAGCAAAAATCTCTGATTTTGTATAATAGAAAATTTCTACTTTTCTTAATTAGGGAGGAAAGAATATGATTTACACAGTTACCTTTAATCCTGCAATAGACTATATAGCAGAAATAAATAGCATAAATGAAGAAAAAATAAATCGTGCAATTTCTGAAAAAGTATTAGCAGGGGGAAAAGGTATAAATGTTTCAATAGTCTTGAAAAACTTAGGAATAGAAAGTGTAGCATTAGGATTCATAGCAGGATTCACAGGAACAGAAATAAAAAGACAGGTGGAAAATCATGGAATAAAAACTGACTTTGTGTATTTAACAAATAAATTTTCAAGAATAAATGTAAAATTAGTATCAAAAGTAGCGGGAGTAGTATCATCAGAAACTGCAATAAATGGGGAAGGACCTAAAATATCAGATAAAGAAATAGAAGAATTAATGAAAAAAATTGATAAGTTAGAAAAAGGAGATTTCTTAATCCTAGCAGGAAGTGTATCAAGAAAAATGAAAGATGACATATACGAGAAAATATGTACACGAATAGAAAATAAACAAATAAAAATAGTAGCAGATGCAACAGGAAAGTTGCTTGTAAATGTATTAAAACATAAACCATTTCTTATAAAACCAAATAAAAATGAATTAGAAGAGATTTTTCAAGATGAAATAAATACAAATGAAGAAATAATAATGTATGCTAAAAGATTACAAGAAATGGGAGCAGAAAATGTCCTAATTTCATTAGGACAAGAAGGAGCAATATTAGTAACAAAGGATAAAAATGTATTATATTCAAAAGCACCAAAAGGAATACTCATAAATTCAGTTGGAGCTGGAGACTCAATGGTTGCAGGTTTTTTAGCAGGGTTACTCACATATGATGATTACAAAAAAGCCTTCAAAATGGGAATTGCAGCTGGAACAGCAAGTGCCTTTTCAGAAAATCTAGCAACTAAAGAAGAAATATTATTACAATTTTCAAAATTATAAAATAAATCTAAAAATAAATGACATATAAGTCAAGAAAATTGTAAGCATTTATTAAAAGAAAGGAAGGCAAAAATGAAAATAACTGATTTATTAGAAGAAAAAGCAATAAGATTAAACTCATTAGCATCAAGCAAAGAAGAAGTTTTAAATCAAATGATAAATTTAATTAGCCAAACTGGAAATATCGTAAACAAACAGGAATTCAAAGAAACGGTATTAAAAAGAGAAAAAGAAGGAACTACTGGTATAGGAGAAGGAATAGCAATTCCACATGGAAAGTCAAGAGCAGTAAAAAAAGCTTGTTTAGCAGCGATGGTATTACCAAAAGGGGTAGAATTTGAAGCATTAGATGGAAAAAAAGTAAATTTAATATTCATGATTGCTGCTCCAGAAAATCAAGAAAACACTCATCTAGAATTATTAAGTAGGCTATCGGCACTATTAATGGACGAAAAATTTAGAGAAGAATTAAAAGGAGCAAAAACACCTGCGGAATTTATGAAAATTATAAATAAGGCAGAACAAGAAAAATATGGAGAAGAGAAGGCAGTAGATGGATTATTAGCAGATACTTTTATATCAAGCAGTCAAGAAAACGTTCAAAAAGAAAATTATGAAATATTATGTATTACATCTTGCCCAACAGGAATAGCACATACTTATATGGCAGCAGAAGCATTGGAAAAAGCAGGAATTGAAACCAACCATAAAATAAAAGTAGAAACGCAAGGTCAATCAGGAGTAAAAAATCATTTAACAAGTGAAGAAATAAAAAATGCAAAAGCAATAATTATTGCAGCAGATACAAATGTAGAACTGTCAAGGTTTAATGGAAAAAAAGTATTAAAAGTAAGAGTGGCAGATGGAATTCACAAGCCAAAAGAACTAATTGAAAGAGCATTATCAGAGGAAACTCCAATATATTATTCAGGAAAAGTAGAAGAAACAGAAAAAAACAACTTAGACGAAAAAGAGGGAATAGGTCGTAGTATTTACAGACATTTAATGAGTGGTGTAACACATATGCTTCCTTTTGTTGTAGGTGGAGGTATATTAATTGCAATATCATTTTTATTAGATAATTATGAAATAAATCCAGCAGGCTTTGGTAGCAATACTCCAGTTGCAGCTTTTTTCAACACAATAGGAAATGCGGCTTTTGGATTTATGCTAACAATATTATCAGGATATATAGCTATGAGCATAGCAGATAGACCAGGTTTGGCAGCAGGGTTTGTAGGAGGAGCAATTGCCGTATCAGGAGTTTCTTTACAGAGCATAACTAATCCAGATATTGCCACAGTAAGTTCAGGTTTCTTAGGAGCATTAATTGCAGGTTTTATTGCAGGTTATATAATTCTTATTTTAAAAAGATTATTTTCAGTAATTCCAAAAAGTTTAGAAGGAATAAGGACAATATTGCTATACCCTGTGTTTGGAATACTTTTAACAGGTGCAGTAGTAATGCTAATAAATCCATTTGTGGGAATGATAAATACAGGACTTAATAACTTTTTAAATGGATTAAGTGGAACAAACAAAATAATACTTGGTGCGATTTTAGGTGGAATGATGTCAGTAGACTTAGGAGGACCTGTGAATAAGGCAGCATATACTTTTGGAACAGGGATGCTTTCACAAGGACATTATGACATAATGGCGGCAGTAATGGCAGGAGGAATGGTATCGCCACTTGTTATAGCTCTTTTAGCTACATTTTTTCCAAAAAAATTAGAACAAAAAGACAGGAGTTCAGCACTATTAAATTATATACTTGGGTTATCATTCATATCAGAGGGGGCAATTCCATATGCATCAAGTGATCCTCTTCGTGTACTACCATCTTGTATTGTGGGATCAGCTATAGCAGGAGCATTATCAATGCTATTTAATTGCACATTAATGGCACCACATGGCGGAATATTTGTAATAGGAATTGTAGGAAATAGCTTAATGTATGTAGTTTCAATAGCAGTAGGATCTATTGTAGGAGCAATAATGCTTGCAGCATTGAAGAAAAATGTAAAACAACAAACTTAAAATTAACATAAAAAAGAAAGGAGCGGATTAGCATTTCTTGCTAATCAAAATGAAAATGGTAAGTCAAACAATAATTATAAAAAATGCAGAGGGATTGCATGCTAGACCAGCAACTGAAATAGCCAAAAATGCAACAAAATATACCTCAACAGTAGAATTAGATGTAATGGGAAACAAGTTTAATGCAAAATCTGTATTAAATATAATGTCAGCTGGAATAAAAAACAGTACACAAATACAAATTATATGTGATGGAGTAGACGAAGAAAAAGCGCTTGAAGAAGTATTGCAAACCTTTAAAGAAAATTCATTAGTATAAAATTTTTGAAAAAATAAAGACTAAAAGACAAAAGATAGTTACGAAAGGAATGAAAAATATGCTAAAAGGAAGAGGAATATCTAATCGGAATAGGCATAGGAAGAGCATTTGTGTTAAAAAAAGAAAAATATGAAATAGAAAAAAGTAATATACAAAATGTAGAAGAGGAGATAAAAAAACTAGAAGAAGCACTCAGCTCTGTAATAGAAGAAACTAAAAATTCAATAAAAGAACTGCAAAAAGAAGAAAATAATGAACAGTTACAAATAATGCAAGCATATTTAATGATACTTCAAGATGAAACACTTTTAGAAAGAACAAAAATAATGATAAAAGACGAACAATTAGATAGTATTTATGCAACAAAAAAAGGATTAGATGAAATAATAGAAAATTTTAAAAATATTGATAATGAATATCTTGCAGAACGAGCAAAAGATATTGAAGACATTAAAAATAGAATTATTTTTAAATTATTAAATAAAGAAGAAGCAAAATTTCATAATCTAGAACCAAACACAATAATTGTTACAGATGAATTGACTACATCTGATACTTCAGATATCAATTTAAAAAATGTTCAAGGAATAATAAGTGAAATTGGTGGTCCGAATTCACATGTATCAATTATAGCAAGAAATAAGCAAATTCCAATGATAATCCGAGTAGATGATGTTGCTGACAAAGTAAAAAATGGAGATCTCTTAATTATAAATGGAGATACAGGTGAAATTTATATTAATCCACCAAATGAAGAAATAAAAAAATATCAAGAATTACAAAGATTAGCTCAAGAGAAAAAAATAAAATTAGAAGCATATAAAAATAAATCAGCAAAAACAAAAGATAATTACCAAGTAGAAATAAGTTGCAATATAGGGAAACCAGCAGATTTAGAAGATGCAATAAATGTAGGGGCAGACGGAATAGGTCTATTTAGGACTGAATTTCTGTTTATGGATTCAAAACAAATGCCAACAGAGGAGGAACAATTTGAAAGCTACAAAAAGGTTGCCGAAATCATGAAAGAGAAGCTTTCAATAATAAGAACCCTAGATGTTGGAGGAGATAAAGAGATTCCATATCTAAATTTAGAAAAAGAGGATAATCCGTTTTTAGGATATAGGGCAATCAGATTATGCTTAGAAAATACTGAATTATTCAAAATACAGCTAAGAGCAATATTACGTGCAAGCAAATATGGAAATTTAGCAATAATGTTTCCAATGATTTCGACAATTGAAGAACTTAGAAAAGCAAAATCAATTGTAGAGGAATGCAAAAGTGAGTTAGATGACAAAAAAATTCCGTATAATTCTAATATAAAGGTAGGAATGATGATAGAAATTCCAGCTACTGCAATAATGGCAGATAGTTTTGCAAAAGAATGCGATTTTTTTAGCATAGGAACAAATGATTTAATTCAATATACTCTGGCAGCAGAAAGAGGAAATCCTAAAATAGCACATCTTTATACAAAAAATCATCCAGCTATTATAAAATTAATTAAATACACAGTTGAAGCAGCTCATAATAATGGAATATTTTGTGGAATGTGTGGAGAAGCAGCTAGCAACATTCATTATATTCCCCTTTTGGTAGGACTAGGGTTAGATGAGTTTTCTATGAATTCATCTGCAATACTAGAGGCAAAAAGAGTAATAACTAATTTAGATAAAAATAACTGTGAGAAACTTGTAGAAAAGGTTTTAAAAGCTGAATCTGATAAGGAAGTTGAGAAAATATTAAAGGAATTTAAATACTAGTTATAAAAATAAAAGAAAGCGAACAAGCAATCTTTTATTTTTTTTACATATAATTAATTAGAATAAGAGAAGAAATTTGTTTTTTAAAGCTGGAATTAGAATATGAAAAAGTGGAGGTGTATATGGGAGATAAAGGTTTAGACTTTAAACATAAAGAAGTAGTAAATATTACAGATGGAAAACGTTTAGGATATGTACAAGATGTGTGTGCAGATTTGGAAAGTGGAATAATAACATCTATAATAGTACCAGGTGCGAGTAATAAAATACTAAATATTTTTTCACAATCAAATGATATTGTGATACCATGGCAAAACATAAAATGTATAGGGGAGGACTTAATTTTAGTGGAAATTTAAATTACGTAAAAATATTAAAATAAAAAGATACTAAGAGAATTTATCTATAAATATTGAAACTGAATAAACATAGCCTCATTTGGAAATAATTAAAATATCGATTATTTCTAAAGGAGGTTTTTTCTTGATAAATAAAGTAGAAATCTGTGGGGTAAATACGGCAAAACTTCCTATATTAACGGCAGAACAAAAAACAGAATTAATGAAGAAAATAAAAGATGGAAATGAAGAAGCAAGAGAAGAATTTATAAAAGGCAACTTAAGACTAGTTTTAAGTGTAATACAAAGATTTAATAATAGGGGAGAAAGTCCAGATGATGTATTTCAAATTGGATGTATTGGTTTAATAAAAGCTATTGATAATTTTGATATGTCACAAAATGTACAATTTTCAACATATGCAGTTCCAATGATAATAGGAGAAGTCAGGAGATATTTAAGAGACAACAATAGCATACGAGTAAGCAGATCTTTAAGAGATTTAGCTTATAAAGCAATGCAATTTAAAGAAAAATATATAAAGGAAAATAATAAAGAGCCAACTATAGAGCAAATAGCAAAAGAATTAGGTGTAGAAAAAGAAGAAATTGCATTTAGCTTTGATGCAATTCAGGATCCAATTTCACTTCAAGAACCAGTCTATAATGATGGCGCAGAAAGCATTTATGTAATGGATCAAGTAAAAGATCAAAAAAATACAGACGAGTTATGGGCAGAAAATATGACAATGATGCAAGCTATGGAAAAATTAAATGACAAGGAAAAAAATATAATAATAAGAAGATACTTTGATGGAAGAACACAAATGGAGGTAGCAGATGAAATTGGAATATCACAAGCACAAGTATCAAGATTAGAAAAAAGTGCAATAGATCACATAAAAAGGTTATACAAATAATATATTTTTCAAATAGAATTTTTGTAATATTCCATAAAAAATTCAAAAAAAAAGTTGTGACTGGTAAGTGAAAATGTCTCAATTTTTTATTCCGTTGGCAAATGAAAATGTCTCAATATCTAACATATATTATTTATTGCTTAGTAGTTGGTAAATAAAAAT
>CALXZT010000058.1 GCA_944393315.1 uncultured Clostridia bacterium | reverse complement strand
GAGAAATTAGAACAAAGTCAAAAGCAAGAAATGCAAAGGAATAATAAAGAAATTTTGAACAGATTTATATCATCCAAAGAAATTGAAGGTTGCTCAACAAGAACTTTAGATTACTACAGAGATAATATAAGCAAAATGCTTGATACTGTAAATCTTCCAATAAATGAGATTACTACTGAAATATTAAGAAACTATTTAGCTGATTATAAAAGTAATTCATCTGCTGGAATGGTAACAATAGATAATATAAGAAGAACATTATCAAGTTTCTTTGCTTGGTTAGAAAATGAAGATTATATTGTAAAAAGTCCTGTTAGAAGAATACACAAAGTAAAGACCACTAAAAGAGTTAAAGAAACTTTAACTGATGAAAATTTAGAAAAATTAAGAGATACTTGTTCAAATGTAAGAGATTTAGCAATATTAGAACTATTAATATCTACTGGTATGAGAGTAGGAGAACTAACTAGATTAAATATTTCTGATATGGATTTTCAAGAAAGAAGTTGTATAGTTTTAGGAAAAGGAAATACTGAAAGAGAAGTATATTTTAGTGCCAAAAGTAAAATGTACATAGAAAAATATTTGGAGACTAGAACAGATGATAATGAAGCATTATTCGTATCATTAATAAAACCATATAATAGATTAGGAATATCAGGAATTGAAATTATTATCAGAAATTTAGGAAAAGAAGCAAATATAAATAAAGTACATCCACATAAATTTAGAAGAACAATGGCTACAATGGCAATAGACAAAGGAATGCCAATTGAACAAGTGCAAAAATTATTAGGGCATATAAAAATCGATACCACAATGGAATATGCTATGGTAAATCAAAATAATGTAAAAAATTCACATAGAAAATATATTACATAAAAATAAAAAAAATTGTTACTTATAAAATTATCTATTTTGACTAATATGTAAAAAAACGCAAAAGCACTTGAAAAATATTGAAAATAATGTATAATTTTAAAAGAGTCACTAAAGAAGAAAAAGTATTTATACTTGTTTCTTCTTTTTTATATGGTCAAATAAAATAATTTTATTAAAAACTATATGGAGGTTATATGAAAAAAGATAATATATCACAAATATTTTTAATATTTACAAGTTTATATATTACTTTAATTTTGATTTCTAATATTTTAGCAGGAAGATTAATATCTATATGTAATATTTCTTTAACAGGTGCAGTAATCGTATTTCCATTTACATATATTTTAAGTGATATATTTACAGAAGTCTATGGTTTTAATAAAAACAAAAAAATAATCTGGTTAAGTTTTATATGTAATTTAATAATGGTGTTAATATTTATGCTAGTATTAAAACTACCATATCCAGTTACTTTTGAAAATTCAGATGAATATAACATAGTCTTAGGTACAACACCAAGAAATTTACTAGCTTCATTAGCTGGATTTTTATTTGGAAACTTCTTGAACTCAATTATACTATCAAAATTAAAGGTAGCAACAAAAGGGAAATTTTTAGCGCTAAGGACTATAACTTCGACAATATTTGGAGAGGCAATAGATACTATAATCTTTATTACAATTGCTTTTTGGGGACAAATTCCAAACGAAGTACTAATAAATATGATAATAAACCAAGCTATATTTAAAATATTAATAGAAATTATTGCCACACCGATTACATATAAAGTAATTAGTAAGGTTAAAAAAATAGAAAATGAAGATGTATACGACAATAATATTGAATACAATATTTTTTAAATTCAGGGGGGAAAATATGGATAAAGCATTAGTTATTTTATCAGGAGGACAAGATAGTACAACTTGTTTATTAATGGCAATTAATAAATTTAGAAAAGAGAATGTTCATGCAATATCATTTATATATAATAACAAATATAAAAAAGATATAGAATGTGCAAAGCAGATTTGTAAAGAATTAGAGATTGAACATAAAATATATGACATTGGTGTATTACAAGACATTTCTAAAAGTAATAATTTTGAAGGAAGAAATTTGATTTTGATTTCTTTAGCAACAATTTATGCTAATGCTAATGGCATCAATAATATTATATGTGGTTTAGCCGGAAATAGTAGTCATCCAGATTGTTCAATAGAATTTTTTGAAAACTTAAAGACTACGATAAAGATAGCAATTGGAAACAATATTAATATAGAAGCACCTCTTATAAAATTGGATAAAGCTGAAATATGGGGAATTGCTGATAAATTGGGATACTTAGAATTTATAGAAAATAAAACATTCTCTTGTTGGAATAGACAAGATAAGCATTGTAAAAAATGTTTTTCTTGTAAAATGAGATTTAACGGATTGGAAAAATATTTAAAAAATAAAAATGTTGGAGGAAATAATGAATAACAATATTAATTATATAAGTTGGAAAGAAATCACAGATATAATTAACTATATGGGTAGTAATATAGAAAAAACTTACAAACCTGAAATAATAATTTCAATAGTAAGAGGAGGAATGATTCCTAGTGTCATTTTAGCCCATAAATTAAATGTAAGAAATGTTGAAAATATTAAATCAATAGAAACACTAAACGATGAAATAAATGCCATTAAGCAGGAACCTATAATTGATACAAATATAAATCTCTCAAACATTAAAGGAAAAAAAGTTTTAATCGTTGATGATATATTAGGAAGTGGTGCAACAATTAAAAAAATTAAAGAGGAAGTAAAAAAATGGAAACCTAAAGAAATAAGAACAGCAATTTGCATAGTTAATAAGGAAAACTGGGAAAAAAGTAATAAAAATAACTATAAGGATGAAATAGAATACATAGGAAAAAGTGTAAGAGGTTGGGTTGTATTTCCATGGGAAATGTAAAGGAGGAGAAGAAATGAATGGTAGATTATTAAGTTTAGAAGGAATAAGTGGAACAGGAAAAACTTTTTATAGGGAACAGCTAGAAAAAAGTATTAAAAACAGAGATGATGTCTTATTTGTAAAAGAAATTTTTAATGAAGCTCAAGAAGGACTTAATAAAAAAATTTTTTCAGCACTTTATCATACAAAAGATAGATTTTTTAATATGGGGGTACCATTGACGGAAACAATGCTGCTATTGTCAAGGTCAATGTACAAATATGAAAGTACAATAAAAAAAGCATTAGAATCAGGTAAAACAGTAATAGAAGATAGAAGTATAGACACAATAGCTTTATATCAGGCCATATTAATTGCACAGAAAAATGGTGGAAATCCATTAGAAATAGCAGAAAAGATATATTCTTTTGCTGGTAGTTTTAGACGATTACCAGAAAAGACATTTTTATTATATGGAAATCCTGGCTTAGCCATTAGTAGAGCAGAAAAGAGAGATGGAATACCATATAAACCAGATGAAGCCAAGTTGTTAAAAGCAGTTGATAAATTTTACTTAATTTATGCAGACATACACCCAGAAAGATTTATAAAATTAGATATTGGCAAAGAGAATTCAGAGCAAATATTGCACAGGATGCAAGATGTTATAGAAGAAAAAATTTAGATGAAAGGGGATAAAAAATGAATACAATTTTATGGGCTTTAAGCTCTAAATGCAATTTTCATTGTAAGTATTGTTATTTGGACTTTTCAGAAGATAATAATCCTATAAATAATAAAAATACCGCTAATAATGCAGATATTAATGATGAAATAATCTTTAATTTTATAAAAAAGTTAGAAAAATATAATGTAAAAAGAATTTTTGTTGCGGGAGCAGAACCTTTATCAAATTACAAAAAGACTTTAAAAATAATCAAGAAGATTAAAGAATATAATATTCAAGTCATATTATGCACCAACGGCTATTTAATAGATAAGTGCTATAAAGATATAATAGACAGCAAAGTAGATGCGATATCAATTTCTCTAGATTCATATAAAAAAGAATACAATGATACATATAGACAATATCCAGCAAATGATGGTTTTGAAAGAGTTGTAAAAGGAATAAAAATCTTAAAAGCAAATGCAAATGTAAAAATAGGAATTTATACGGTTTTAACAAAATTGAATTTGAAAGATTTAGAACAAACTTATAAATTTGTAACAGATTTAAAGTCTGATTATTTTATTTTTCAACCTATATTTTTAAATGAAGACGAAAAATTATATAAAGAGTTGACTTTAGATGAAAAAGATGCCAGCGAATTAGAAAAAATAATACAGAGAATGTATACTAATGTTTCAAAAACAAAATTACCTAATAAAGATTATGTTAAAAAAATGTTGGAATCAATAAAGCATTATAATAGCTATATTAATAATTGTTTTGCTGGGGATAGTCTATTTTTTATTACACCTGATGGTAGCATACATGCTTGTCCATCTAGTAAAATGATACCTAGAGAAACTACATCAATTAGATTGTCTGATTCAAATTTAGAAGATATATTTATTAATAAAAAGTTAAAAATAAAAGAATGCCATAATTTTTCAGAGGATTGTGTAAATATGTGGCAATTAATGGCTTTTGATGAAATATTGTAAATTAAGGAGGCTATTATGAAAAATATTATTAATATAGAAAATTTAATAAAAAATGAATTTAATCCTTGTAAGCCAGATAGATATATTCCAATTTTTGAAGAAAAAATAAAAGATTTCTTTTCAGTAAAAAATGCTATAGCTGTAGCAAATGGTACAGCTGCAATACATTTATCATTAGTAGCTTTGAATATTAAAGATGGAGATGAAGTACTAGTACCTGCTAATGCTGTTATAATGTCTGTTATTCCTATATTGTACCAAAAGGCTATACCTATATTTGTTGATTGTCAAGAAAATAATATTGATTTTGATTATGATGATTTGAAAAGAAAAGTATCTAATAAAACAAAAGCAGTGATACCTGTTTATTTATGGGGGTGCAGTTATAATTTAGACAAATTACTTGATTTTGCTAAGGAATATAATATAGAAATTATAGAAGATGCTTGTCAAGCTCATGGCTCAAAGTGGAATAATAAATATTTGGGAACTTTTGGAAAATTTGGATGCTTTAGTATGAAAAATGGTAAAATATTAGCAACTGGTGAAGGTGGATTTATATTAACCGATGATGATGAATTAGCTGAAAGATGTAGATTATTGAGAAATCATTGTACTAATATAAGAGACACAAGTAAGTCGTTCTCTGAAATGGGATGGAATTATAGAATAACTGAGATGCAAGCACTATTAGGTATATATAATTTAAGAGATTTAAAAGATAAAATTAATTTTAGAAGAAATCAAACTAAATATATATATGAACAAATTAAAAATATAACAGGAGTAAACATATACAATTATTACGACAATGAGAATTCTAATTATTTTTCACCAATTTTTTTACATGATAAAGGTCTAGATATTGCAAAGAAATTAAATAAAAATAGAGTAATAAACAGTACAGGAACTTTCGGATTAATTCCTGCGAATGAAAGGAAAGTAATACAAGAGTATTGTAAAAATTTAGTTAGTTATGATAGAATGAGAACACCAAATAGTCATAAATTATTTAGCAAGATAGTTGCTTTATCCTTAATGGAAAATATGGATAGAGATAAAATGAACGAAATAATTTCAAAAATAAATCAAATAGTAAAGGAGGAAAATTAATGCTATATACATATAATAAATTAATTAGAGATAAAAATGTAAAAATAATGGAAGATAAAGGTTGCAAAGTAACATATGAAATTTTAGACGATAAAAGATATGGAGAAGAATTAGACAAAAAATTAAAAGAAGAAGTAGAAGAATATTTAGCTGATTATAGCGTTGAAGAAATGGCTGATATAATGGAAGTTATTTATGCAATACTTGAATATAGAGGTACAAGTATGGAAGAAGTAGAACAAGTTAGAATTAAAAAAAGAAATAGAAAGGGAGCATTTAAAAATAAAATCTTTTTAAAAGATGTTGAGGAGGATTAGATTTTATAATGAAATTAATAGATGATACAGAATTTTTAGTAATAGATTTTGAAACGATTACTCCAAAAGGAAGACCACCAGAGCCAATAGAAGTAGGAATATTAAGGATAAAACAAAATAAAATAGATAATAATGCATCAATTGATTGGCTGATTAAGCCACCAGAAGGGTTACACTTAACGCGTTTTGATACTTCACAAACAGGTATAACAGAACAAGATTTAATGCATGGTATAGATGCTAAAAGAGCAATGAGGATAATTGATAAATCTTGTTCAAAAAAAGACTATGTATTTATTGCACAAAATGCTAAATATGAAGCTAATATTTTATCTCATTATACAGATGAATGTAAAGGAATAGCTAAAACACCAATAATAGATACTATTTTATTAGCCAAACATGTTTTACCAAAATTGTCAAATTACAAATTAGATACTTTGGCAAGCACATTGGGATTACGAATCCCAGAAAATAGGCATAGAGCTCTTGCTGATTGCTTTTTAACAGCAGAAGTCTTTTTAAAATTACTTGAACTGCAAAAAGGAAAGCATGAGATAATATATTTGGAGGAGTTATTAAATATTGCGAAAATAAAAACAAAATATAGCGAACCTCAACAATTGACATTGGGAGATTTCATGGGATTGTAAAGATAACTTTTATTTAACGAAATGGGGTGCAATAATAATGCAAATTGGAATTGATGTAGATGGAGTATTACTTGATTTTGAAAAAGAATTAAGAACTAGAGCAGAATTATATGATTTGCTAGAGTTAAATGGCAAGGGAATTCTAAATACAAATAAATTTAACCTAGAAGAAAGATACGGATGGAATAAAGATATAAGTGAAAAATTTATAAAAAAATATTTTTTACAAGTATCTAAAATAGTTAACATTATGCCACGGAGCTAAAGAAGTTATTAAATTATTGAAAGAAAATGGACATAAACTTATAATCATTTCATCAAGAGGATATGACAATGTAGAAATGCAAAAAATAGCTGAAGAAAAATTGAAAAAAGAGAATTTGAAGTTTGATAAATATTATTGGAAAGTTTTAGACAAATTACAGATATGCCTAAAAGAAAAAATTGATTTAATGATAGATGATAATTACTTGATATGTAAAAAATTATCGGATAATTTTGTTAATACTTTATATCTAAGAGATGTAAAAAAACAAAAGTTAGAAGAAAATAAGTATTTAAAAGAAGTAAATTCATGGGGAGAAATTTATAGATATGTGTATAATTCTGAAAAAAATAAAAATAATCAAGGACTAAAAAAGTAAATAACCATCCCTACAAATTACAATAAATAGAGCTAATAGTAGCAATAAGTTATTAGTACTTTAATATATAAGGTTGACAAAATATACTAGATTATAAAAGGAAGAAGTATATATGATTGAAAGGAATTAGATGAAAAATCAACTATTGAAGAAAATTCAATACTTCAAAAAGAAGGAATATACAAATAAAAAGAAATGTATAAAATTATTGTTTTTTTAGTATAAGACAAAGTGGGAGCTATATGTAAGCAGTTGTGAAAAAGGATAAAGAAGGCTAACAAAGTAAAATAGCATATTACAGCCTTTTACAGACACTCTCAAATACGGTTAAAAAAGCAATAAAATTTAGATAAAACAAAAGACCTAAAACCTAGTACTTTCAAGTCTTTCAATAATATTTTTCTTTTGGCCGAGGCGAGGTAACTCCTCAAATGCTATTTTTCTTTAATCAATATTTTCAAAGAATTATTTTAAATTGTTGAAGTTTTTTGTTGAAGATTTCATGTTTTTTATTGCTTTAAATTTCAACAAATTCTTTCCAGTTTTCTTTAGTATTTTAAGCACTTTTATCTTCTGGAGAAAAGTCAACTCCAAAAATTTCTTTTCCTATTAAATAATCTTCAACATTTTTATTTTCAGAGCTTTCAAATTCACTATCTACATCAACATAATATTGCATTGTAATTGTAATATCTGAATGACCTAATATCTTCTTTAAAACTGCTGGTGCAATTTTTGCTTCAGCACATCTTGTTGCAAATGTGCCTCTTAACATATGAGTATGAACATCTGTCTTTTTCACTAATTGACCTTTTTTATTTTCTTCTTCATATATACCAATTCCAATTTTTAATGCAATTCTCTTTAAGTTACTATTGATAGAATTCTCTATATGCATTGTTTTATCTTCTTTGCAAAATAGCAGATGATTTTTATTTGTTATTTTATGCTCTAGTGCAGACTCAATTATTTGTTTACTTATATTGGTCATAGTTAAAGTTCTTTCTCCATTTTCAGTTTTAGCAGTTTCTCCAATTATTGCCTTACCACTAATATTTTTTGTTTGAGTTTTTCTTATATAAATTTTTGCATTATTTAAATCAATATCTTGTTCATAATCTAAAACTAAAGCTTCGCCAACTCTCATTCCTGTGGTTAGTAGTAATAAGAACAGATATTTCTTATGACATTTTTCATATTTTACAGAATTTAAATAATCTACTAACTTCTTTTGTTCTTCAATGGTTAGAGATTTTCTATGATGACTTTTATATTCACTTTTAGGCTTTTCAACCCTTTTCCA
>CALXZT010000057.1 GCA_944393315.1 uncultured Clostridia bacterium | reverse complement strand
TAGAAAAAAGTATAATAATCAATTACTTAATAGTAATTAACTATTATACTTTTATAGTACCAAAAAGTGTACAAAAGCATAAAAGTATGATATAAATAATAAATACTAAAATAAAAACACTAAATATTTTAAAAAATGAACAAGAAAGGAATAAAAAATGAAAATACTATTTAAAGACAAAGAATTTGAAATAAACGAAAAAATAAAAATATCAGAATTATTAGAAAATGAAATAAAAGATAATGAATTTGCAGTTGTAGGAGCAAAATTCAATAATGAATATCAAAACTTAGATTTTGAATTAGAAACAGATGGAAAGGTAGAACTAATAGATATTTCACAAAAAGAAGGAATGAAAATATATAGAAGAACTATTGTATATACAATGGGAAAAGCATTTGAAGAATTATATCCTGATTACAAGGTTAGTGTAAATTATCAACTAGATAATTCGATGTATTGTTCAGTTGATGATTTAGAAATCACAGAAGAATTTTTAAGTAAAATAAAATCAAGAATGGAAGAAATCATAAATGCAAATTTAAAAATAGATAAAATACAATTATCAAGAGAAGAAGCAGAAAAGTTTTATGAGAAGAACCATACATCTAAAGGCAGATTACAGGTAGATTTAGAAGAAAATGAAATTATTTATATGTACAAATGTGGAAATTATTGCAACTATTTTTATGGTGAGATTGCAACATATACAGGAGTAACAAAAATATTTGATTTAAAAAAATATGATAAAGGTTTTATAATAAGATATCCTTCAACTGCTGAGCCATACATATTACCACCATATAAGCAAACTAAAAAGCTAGCATGGGCTTTAGAAGAATATGACAAAATACATAAGTTATTAGATATTGATAATGTATATAAATTAAACAATGCAGTCAAAGAAAATAGAATAAAAGATATAATAATGATAGATGAAGCATTACATGAGAAAAAAATCGCTAATATTGCAGACAAAATTGCTAAAAAAGATGGAATAAAGATTATATTAATTGCTGGCCCTTCATCATCAGGAAAAACAACTTTTGCACAACGACTAGATATACAATTGTTATTAAATGGATTAAAACCAGTTACATTATCTGTAGATAATTACTTTGTAGAAAGAAGTGAAACACCAAGATTAGAAGATGGCAGCTATGATTTTGAATGTATTGAAGCAATTGATTTAGAATTGCTAAATGATCACTTAACTAGATTATTAAATGGTGAAGAGGTAGAAATACCAGAGTTTGATTTTAAAGTTGGAACCAAGAGATATAATGGACAAAAAATGAAATTAGCGGCAGATGAAGTATTAGTAATGGAGGGAATACATTGCTTAAATGATAAACTGACAAGTAGAATTCCAAAAGAACAAAAATACAAAATATATATAAGTGCTCTAACAGTATTAAACATGGATATTTATAATAGAATATCTACAACAGATACAAGATTTATAAGAAGAATGGTAAGAGATTATCAATTTAGAGGATATTCAGCCAAAGATACAATTGATGTTTGGCCAAAAGTAAATAACGGAGAAGTAAAAAATATATTCCCATTCCAAGAGTCAGCAGACAGTATATTTAATACATCATTAATTTATGAGTTAGGAGCTTTTAAAAATATTGCAATGAAACTATTAAATGAAATTACTCCAAAAGATGAGCAATATGCTGAAGCTAAAAGGATTATGGACATGTTGAAATTCTTTGAACCAATCCCAGCAGAGTTAATTCCTACAAATTCATTAATAAAAGAGTTTCTAGGGGGAGGAGATTTTAGACAATAAGTATAATATTAAAGGAGAACAAATGGAGCAAAGTAAATTTACAGAAATAGATGAAGAGTTCATATGTGAAAATTGTGGTAAAAAGGTTCCAAAATTAGGATATTCATGTAGAAATCACTGCCCTTATTGCCTGCATTCAAAACATTTAGATATCAATCCAGGAGATAGAGCAGAAGATTGTCATGGAATATTAGAACCAATAAAAGTAGAAATAAATAGTAAAAAAGGATACATGATTTTATTCAGATGTAAAAAATGTGGAACGATTAGAAAAAATAAAGCAGCAAAAGATGACAATATGGATTTAATAATTCAACTAACAGCAAAACAGTAATCAGCATTACTTACGAAAAATTACAATAGGTAACGCCACATAAAAAGAGAATACATAAAACAAAAGTCAACTGAAAGATTATTTACATATCTTTTCAGTTGGCTTTAAATAAATGTCTAGAGCTTATTAAATTTTTTAAACAACTTTATTTAAATTTCCATTAGTATACTTATTACCCTCAAATTTTTGTTTATTTATAACCTTTGAAATAATCAAATTAATTTCATCGATATCTTCATCTAAAATATCAATTCTAGCATAATCACAATTCAATCCATCTAAAGGAATAGAAGTGATTTTACTATTGTAAATAGTTGTTACAGTATCAATATTATCAGTTATGACTTTAAACAAAAAGCCTAGTCTATCTTTTAAAAAGTAAGAGCTATTGTTCATGCATTTTTTATTGCAATCTTTATAACACTTATTGCTTTTCCCAAGTAGGCAATAATTTGAATTCATAAGAGGAAGAGCTCCATAAACAATAACCTCTTTATGCATTGGAGTATATAAATTAGAAATTGTCTCTTTATCTAACTCGGGAGAGACACAAACAGTAGAAAGATCTAATACTTGAGCAGTTTCTGAATTAAACAAATTCAAAGTATAATTTCCAACTAAGTCATAGTTAGCAGAGTAACAATTAACTAACTCAAATTGCCCAATATTAGATATTACGAATCCTTTAATTTTAAAATTATTTAATATCTCATCAATGTTATTCTTAAATAAATTCAAATAATTATTTCTCATAATGCAAGGCAAATAAATAAATGTATCAAATTGATTACAAATTTCATCTAAAATGTGAGCATAGGTCTTATTTGACCAATATTTAAAAGGAACATAAACTCTATTGGCACCAATAATCTTAGAATAATCAAAATCATTATGCAAAACATTTAAAAGTAAAGAAACTTTATAATTACTCAAACTTATCTTTAAAGGTTCAAAGGTAAAATTAGACGTAGAATTACGTTTAAAACTAGTAATAAGTTTATTTTCGTATTTTGTCAAAGCATTTCTTCGAAGTTCATTTAAAGAGCTGATAGGTGATATATACAAATTTTCATCCATATTAACTTTAATATTTGAAAAGTTAAAAGGAGTGTTATTAGTTTTTGAAAGTTGAGAGATAATGCGTTGCTCAGTAATAGGATTATTTAGTGCGGGTACAGGGCATACAGTTGAAGTCACACTAATACTAATTCCATTATTATCAGATAAACAAACAGTCATGGGTAAACCCTTTTTCAAAGTAATTGAGCAATTTAAATCTACTTTTCTAAGTTGAGCATTATTCTCTGCAAAAGTTTTACAAGCTTCATCAAACAATTTTTTATCTGTTATTTTATAAACTTTATTTCCACTTTTTATATTACCTTTAATTCTACCAATAGTGGCAAAACTACCAATGCTAGCAGTAGGCGAATTTTTCTTATTAATCATAAGTTCAGATATTGTATAATGTGCTTCTTCTGAAGGTGTTTGAATACAAATTTTATCTCCAATAGAAATAGTTTCATTTAACTTTAAAGAAATATATCCTTTATTACTATTAAAATTATTAACTGTACCTAAAAATAATCCCATATTATTAGGCTTTTCCTTAAAAATTAAATTTCTATTTTCAGAACTTGTAAGATGACCTAAAGAAGATCCACCACGGTTAAAGACCTGTAGTAAATCATTTTTATCTTGTAAATTAATTTCAAAATCATCGCCATTTAAAACTTTATCTATATATTTTCTATAAATTTTAGTAACAGTTGCAACATATTCGGGCTTTTTCATTCTACCTTCAATCTTAAGAGAAGTAACACCAGCCTTAATTAACTGAGGCAAATATTCTAAACCACACAAATCACGTGGACTAAGGAGATAGCCAGAGTCAATTTTAGAAGAACTATTTTCTATCAGGGTATATGGTAATCTGCAAGGTTGAGCACAACTACCACGGTTACCAGAACGTCCACCAATACTACTTGAAAATAAGCATTGACCAGAATAAGAAATACATAATGCACCATGAACAAAACATTCAATCTCAATATTTGTGTTTTTACAAATATATTCAATTTCTGATAAAGAAAGTTCTCTAGAAAGCACAACTCGTTTAAACCCTAAAGATTCCAATTTTTTTACGCCTTCTAAATTATGTACAGACATTTGTGTACTCCCATGAATATCTAAATCAGGAAAACTTTCTATAAGTAATTTAGCAAGTCCCAAATCTTGAACAATTATTGCATCAATTCCAAATTTATAAGCCCTTTTAGCTAACTCAAAAGCTTGAGTAAGCTCAGAATCCTTAATTAGAGTATTTAAAGTTAAATTAGTTTTTACATTTCTAATTTTGGCATAATTTATAGCATTTTCTAAAGAATCTAAATCAAAATTAGTTGCAAAAGATCTAGCACTAAAAGAATTAGAACCAAAATATACAGCATTTGCACCATTTTGAACAGCAGCTTTTAAACATTCAAAATCACCAACAGGTGATAACAATTCAACCATAATTTTTCTCCTAACGAACACATTATAACACAAAAAAGACGTAAAATATAGAGGCTCAGCCACAAAATAACATAAATTTAATTTATAATAAAATTCACGAACTTTCCACAAATTAGTAATTAAATGGAAACAAACAAATAATAAAATGTAAAAAACAAAAAGGAAGGGAGGAGATTAAAACAGAAATAGTAGAAGAAGAAAATCATTCTATATCACAAAGGCAGTTAATACCAATAAATGTGCAAAATAAAGATTTTGAAAAGCTAATGGGAATTTACGATCAAGCAAGAGGGCAACTAACATTTCAATTAGAAATGTTGAAAGAAGCATTAAAACAATATTGCAAATATGATGTGATTAATAATATTACAAGTAGAATAAAGTCACCTGAAAGTATAATAAACAAAATGAAGAAAAAGAATTATGGCATCAATTATCAAAACCTTATAGAAAACATAAATGACATTGCCGGAATTAGGGTAATTTGCACATTTAAAGATGATATAGAAAGAGTAAAACAATTAATAAGAAGAATGCAAACTATTGAAATATTAAATGAAAAAGATTACATAAAAAAACCTAAAAAGAGCGGATATAGTGCATATCATATTATAGTTGAAGTGCCTATGAAATATGAAGGACAAGACATATATGTAAAAGCTGAAATACAAATTTGTTCAATGGCAATGAATTTCTGGTCAACAGCAGAACATAAAATAAAATATAAAACAAAAGGAAAGTTATCAAAGTTAGATTCAAAAAAGTTGGAAATATATGCAAAAATTATAAATGAATTAGATGAAAAAATAAAAGAAATGTATAGAAAAAACATTAGAATATGATATAATAAAAAAGAATTAATAGTTTTTACTGTTAATTCTTTTTTAGTACTATGGAAAAATTCTAAAATTTTTATATACAAAAGGAGAAATCAAAGATGAATATTATATATGCTATAACAATATTAGTAATATACATATTATTTATGTTACTACATAAATCAGAAAAAAAGCAAAATCTAATAGCATGGCTTGCAATATCAGCTATTATAGTATTATGCTATAACATATTAATTTGCTTAATATGTACTTTTATAGGTGTACTATGCACATTAGGAAATTTGAGTATCTGTAATATTATTACAATTATGATTTTATTAACAATTTTATTTAAAAGTAAAAAAATACAAAAATTTTATACAAAAGTTTCGAACCTCATATATAGCATATTACTGTTAATCCTAGTAATATTTATAGCCTACAAACAGTACGGATCTCCATTTCACATAAAATATTACATTACAGATGGTAGTACTCACTACTTTTTTGCACAGCAATTCTATGAAAATTCAACATTATTATATAATGAAATAACTGATGATTTTTTGGGAATGTATAGCTCAAGTTTCAGATTACCAGGGGCATATATAAATGAAGGAATATTATTTAAAGTTTTTGACAATATAATTTTAAAAACCGATATATTTATTTTGTTTGACTTATTTATATTATATTTGTCAGGTATCTTATTTTTCTATTTATTAAATACATATGCTAGAGAAAACAAAAAATTATATGTTTTAGCAATGATTTTTGCAATAATATATATGCTAGGATATCAATTAAATAGTATGTTATATGGTTATGTGTATCTATCATTAGCACTAGTTATGATAATATCATTTTTACTAGTAATATCAAATTATGAAAAAGAGGAAATATCAAATAAAATTGCTTTACCAATTTTATCATTATTAAGTTTTGGAATATTTTTCTCATATGCATATTTTATACCAATAATATATGTAGGTATTATTATCAATATAATTATAAAATCTATAAAAAATAAGCAAAAAATATTTTCAAGCCAAAATGTAATTTTATTGATTTACTTAATTATAATTCCAGCAATATTAGGATTATCATACTTTATTATATTTCCACTTGTAAGCAAAATGAAAACAGAAATAAGCTCAATAGGAGTGGATGGAGGAATTTATGAAAACTATATAACAAATTATTTACCATTTATTATAATATTTACAATAAGCATAATATTTTCTATAAAAAACAAAGACAAATGTGAAAAAAACAATTATTCAACAGTATATCTTGTATTATCAATAATATTTGCAATAATACTTTTCATAGGGAAAAAATTGGGAATAGTTTCAACATATTATTTTTTTAAAGCCTACTATATTATTTGGCTATTTTCAATATATAATTTCTACATAGCAATAAGTTATATTTTAACAAATAAAAATAAGATTTTAAAAATATTTACATATATATATGTTATTATATATATGATAATGATAATAATCTCTACTATAGTATTGAAAAAAAATATATGGATTAATGATATTTTTTTAAATAATATAGAAAATATAAATTCAGAGTATATTTCGCTAAAAAATGGGGAAGTAGCATTGGCATATAAGACAGAAAATAATATAGAAAACAATCAAATATATATTTTAGCACCTGAGGAACAAGGAAGAGCATTATGGATGTCAGTATTATTTCACAATCAATTTTTATATATTGATTGGAAAACTGGATATTCAATAAACATAGAAAGATGGCTATCAGAAAAAGAAGAAAAATATTATTTAGCATATCATAGAGACTATAGAATAATTGAAAATGATGTAGAATACTTAAATGAAGAAAGTAGTGAATATAAGATAATATATAATGATGAATATGGATTTATATTAGAGCGAAAATAAGGGATTGAAAGTAATATTAAATAAACGCAAGGCACATAAAATGCCTTGCATTTGCTATTCTTCAATGATTTCACCATGACCTCCAATTGAAACTCGAAGTTTAACGGTTTGCCCAACCTCCAAAGAGGACCAATCCTCAAAAGAGAGAATAATAGTTTCCTCTTCGCCTTTTGAATCAAGACCGATTATAGAATAAGTTTCTGATCTCGAGGCGATTCTTTCATCAGAGGAAAGGTTCGTTTCTCCCCAGTAAGGAGACTTACCAGAGCCATTGGTAAGAACGCTGCGCTCGTAGAGCCATTTCTCAATCTCATAGTAATACTTTGTCTTATATACAGGTTCATCACGATACACGGGCTCTTGATATGTTTCGGTTTCGTAATAAGTTTCATAGATAGGTCTTTGGGAAGTAATCTCCTCAAAATAACCATTCCCCAAATCACGGTAACCTGAAACATATGTCTCATATCCAGAGATACGTTGCTTTGCAACTTGTCTCGTTCTGATTTCATAGTGATCAATAACACTCTGGTAGTGATGAATTTCCAGCTGAGAGTAGAGTAATCGAGAATTAGATGGAAGTGACCAGCTACTTTCTTCGACAGTCTGATATCTCTCGATATCAATAGTCCGTGTCCAAGTAAACTCATTAATGGTAATTTCTAACTCTTTGGGAAGAAACAGAAATACCATTCCAACAATGCCAGCTACGAGTAAAAGTGTAATCAATAGTTGATAGCAATGTGATGCCAAAAACTCTTTAACAGATTTAGAACTTTTTTGCCGGCTTGGCTGGTCAGATGCCTTACAGGTAGGGGTGGAAGCTGAGATGTTTTCACCTGAATTCATTTGCTCAGTACAACCAGAATTGGAATCACTACCATTATAGGAATCGTGAGCAGAAGAAGGAAGTTTTGCTTGAAAGTAATTTAAGGTGCGTTTAGTTCTAGATGAGCCACAATATTTGCAAACAGTGTCATTGTCTGAATTTAGTTGCTGACAAAATTCGCAAACCCAGTCGGGATTACGGCTGATGTCCCTAGACTGATTTTTAGGAACATAATTGCGTTCGGTACCAAGATAAAACTCGGTATCTTTTGACCGTGCTTTGCCACAGTTAGGACATTCCCTGTGTCTTCCACCTATATGGGTAGTACCGCAATATTTGCAGTCCCAAAACCCTTCTAATATTCTTCCCATTTGCGTTAAACCCTCCTCATAAAGAAATTTTGAATAGCAAAGAGAATATTACATAATAATTATAGCATAGAAAGACTTAAAACTCAAGAAAAAATAACTGTATTTAATTTATGATAAAATCACCTTAAAAGTTTAGAAACGAATATTTCACCCTAGATGTATAAAAATAGAAA
>CALXZT010000056.1 GCA_944393315.1 uncultured Clostridia bacterium | reverse complement strand
AATAATAAAACTTAAATTATATGTTGTATTTTTTTTTTTTCTTATAATGTGTATGTAAGTATTTGTGGGATTTTTCTCCTCCTGGTTTTTCTAAAAATTCTGCATAAACTTGCTTTATTGCAGGATTTTCATGTGACTTTCTAATTGTACTTGCTTCATCAATTGAATATAAAGCTTCTGCTCTTAATTTTCTTACATCAACTGATGATCGAGTTTTAGAGTTTTTAATTGGTTGTCCTCCACCCATTATACATCCTCCTGGGCAAGCCATTATTTCTACAAAATGATAATCTGCTTTGCCTTGCCTAATTTCATCCATGATTTTTCTAGCATTAGATAAACCACTTGCAACTACTACTTTTAATTCTTTTCCAGCAATGCTTAAAGTAGCTTTTTTGATTCCTTTTTCTCCTCTAACCTGTTCGTAATTTAAGTGTTCTATGCTTTTTCCCTCTAGAGTATCTGCCGCAGTTCTTAATGCTGCTTCCATTACTCCTCCTGTTGTTCCAAATATAGCTCCTGCACCACTTGCTTCCCCCATTGGATCGTCAAAATTACTATCTTCTAAATTAACAAAATCAATATTTGCCTGTCTTATCATTCTTGATAATTCTCTTGTTGTTATCACATAGTCAACATCTCGTAATCCATCTACTTCCATTTCTTCACGTGAAGCCTCATATTTTTTTGCTATGCATGGCATTATAGATACTACACATATATTTTGTGCTGGAACTTGATATTTCTGTGCAAAATATGATTTTATGATTGCTCCAAACATTTGATGTGGTGACTTACATGTAGATAAATGTCCTAATAAATCAGGATAATTTTTTTCTGCAAATCTTATCCAACCTGGACTACAAGAAGTTATCATTGGTAAAGTTCCCCCATTTTGTAATCTTTCTAAAAACTCTGTTGCCTCTTCCATAATAGTAAAATCTGCACCTGTGTTTGTATCAAATACTTTGTCAAATCCCATACTTTTCAATGCTGTGACCATTTTACCTTTTACATTTGTTCCTATATTCATTCCAAATTCTTCGCCTAAAGCGACTCTAACTGCTGGTGCTGTTTGAACAACAGTAAATACATGTTCATCTTTTATTTTACACCATACATCATCAATATATTCTTTTTCTTTCAATGCCCCTGTTGGACATGATTCTATACATTGTCCACAAAAAGTGCAATCTACATCATTTAAACTGTGATTATATGTCGTAGAAATACAAGAATTGAAACCTCTTTCAGTGCAATCTATTGCTCCTATTTCTTGTACATTCTTACATGTAGCAACACATCTTCTGCATAATATACATTTGTTAAAATCTCTTACTATTGCTGGTGATTTGTCATCAACCTCATGCTCAGTCATTTCTCCTTGATATTCTATTTTTTGAACATTGAATTTCACACATAAGTCTTGAAGCTCGCAGTTTCCATTTCTAGAACATATTAAACAATCCTTATGGTGGTTTGATAATATTAAATCTAATATTATTTTCCTTGCCTGCAATATTTCAGGTGAGTGAGTTTTAACTACCATCCCCTCTTCTACAGTTTGTATGCAAGAAGTTGCAAATCCTTTCCTTCCTTCTACTTCTACAATACACATTCTGCAGTCTCCAACTTCATTAATATCTTTTAAAAAACACAATGTTGGAATATCTATACCATTTTTTCTTGCCGCTTCTAGAATTGTTGTATTCTCTTCTACTTCAATTGGTTTTCCATCAATTACTAAATTTACCATATTAACCTTTCCTTTCAATTAATTTTAAGTCAAACCATTTAAAATTTAGCTATAGCAAATGTTTTAAATGGTTTCTGTGTGTATAGCTTTAAATGGACATTTACTTATACATGTATTACATTTTATACATATACTTTGGTTTATTTCATGTGGCTTTCCAATATCTCCTGAAATTGCATTTACAGGACAGTTTTTAGCACAAATATGGCAGCCTTTGCATTTTTCTTTGTCAATTACTATATTACATAATGCTTTGCAATATCCTGCTCTACATTTATTATATGATACATGGTCTAAGTACTCATCTTTGAAATATTTTAAAGTACTTAATACTGGGTTTGGCGCTGATTGTCCTAACCCACAAATTGATGATTTTTTGATGTTTAAAGCCAATTTCTCTAATTTGTTTAATTCTTCTATACTTGATTTTCCTTCACACATTCTTGTTAAGATTTCTAACATTCTTTTTGTTCCAATTCTACATGGTGTACATTTTCCACAACTTTCACTTACAGTAAAGTCTAAATAAAATCTTGCTATGTCAACCATACATTTTGTTTCATCCATTACTATTAATCCCCCTGAACCCATCATAGAACCAATTTGTGAAAGTGATTCATAATCAATTGGTGTGTCTAAATGTTCTGCAGGGATGCATCCTCCTGATGGTCCACCTGTTTGAGCTGCTTTAAATTCTCTTCCATTTGGTATTCCTCCACCAATATCAAATACAATTTCTCTTAGAGTTGTTCCCATCGGTACTTCTACAAGCCCAACATTCATTACATTTCCGCCTAATGCAAATACCTTTGTTCCTTTTGAATTTTCAGTTCCTATACTTGAATACCATTCTGCTCCATTTAAAATAATTCTTGTAATATTTGCTAATGTTTCTACATTATTAATTACAGTTGGTTTGCCAAATAGGCCTTTATGTGCAGGATATGGTGGTTTTACTCTTGGTTGTCCTCGCTTTCCTTCAATAGATTCTAAAAGTGCTGTTTCTTCTCCACATACGAAGGCTCCTGCCCCTAGCCTGATGTCTACATCAAATTTGAATCCTGTTCCAAAAATATTTTCTCCAAGTAATCCATATTCTCTAGCTTGATTTATTGCTGTTTTTAATCTTTGTACTGCAATTGGATATTCTGCTCTTACATATACATATCCTTGATTTGCTCCTATAGCATAACCTGCTATTGCCATTGCCTCAATTACACTGTGTGGATCACCTTCTAAAATACTTCTGTCCATAAAAGCTCCTGGGTCTCCTTCATCAGCATTACATACTATATATTTTTGCTCTGCTTCTTCAATTTTAGCAAAGTGCCATTTTTTTCCCGTTGGAAATCCTGCTCCTCCACGGCCTCTTAATCCAGATTTTGTAATGCATTCAATTACTTCTTCACTAGACATTTCTGTTAAAACTTTATGAAGTGCTTGATATCCATCAAATGCAATATATTCATCTATATTTTCTGGATCTATTACACCACAGTTTTTTAATGCAATTCTTTTTTGCTTTTTATAAAAGTTTAGTTCATCAAGCCTTTGTACTACTGTCCCATCAATATCTTTACAAAGTAGTCTTTCTACTCTGTTTCCTTCTACTATATGGGTATTTATTATTTCTTCACAATCCTCTGGTTTTACATGTGCATAAAATGTATCTTCTGGTCTTATTATTACTATTGGTCCCTTTGCACAAAGTCCAAAGCATCCTGTTTGAATTACTCTAACATTGGTAATTCCTTTTTCCTCTATAATTTTTCTAAAGTTTTCTATTATTTTAGGTGATTTTGATGATGTACATCCAGTTCCATGACATACTAATATGTGCTTTTCTTTTGTGTCTGCTTGCGTATTTACACGTAAGTCTAACATTTTTCTAGTTTCTTCTCTGATTGCTTGAATTTCTCCAAAGGTTTTCATATTTTGCTATTCCTCCTTTATCAATGTTCAAATTATTAAAATTTACATTTTTTTATTTATGTTAGTAATTTTACTATTTTTACATTTCCACTTTTTCTAGTTTATCAAGTACTTCGTCTACCATCTTTACTGTTGCATTCCCATATACTTCATCATTTACCATAAATACTGGTGCTAATCCACAAGCTCCTACACATCGTACTTCATCAATCGAAAATTTACCGTCTTTTGTGGTTTCTCCTCCTGATATTTGTAATCTTTCTTTTAATCTATCTAGTATGCTTTGTGACCCTTTTACAAAACAGGCTGTTCCTAAACAAACAGCTATATTATATTTCCCTTTTGGAGATGTCGTAAATCGTGAATAGAAAGTTATAACTCCATATATTTCTGCCATTGGCATGTTTAAATAGTTTGAAATCTCCATTTGACATTGCTTTGGAATATATCCGTACTTTTCTTGAATCTCATTTAATATGGCTATTAGACTATCCTTTTGTCTTGGATATTTGTTTAGAATCTCATCCATTTCTTTTGTTAATCTTTTTTCTACACAGTTTTTTTCTTCCTCCATTGTTACCTCCCTTATATAATTATTTCTGAGTTTGTTTTATATTCCTAATTTAAAGTTAGGTTCATTATATCACAGTGATTTTGTGAAAGCAATTATTTGTCAAATTTTATGTTTTTGATTATTTTTCTATTTATACCAAAAAAAGTAAGCAATTGCTTACTCTTTTTTAATTTATTGTTGTACTTGTTGCTCCAGTTCCAACAACATTTTCTTGTAATGATCTCCATGTGTTGCAACCAATTATTCCATCCACAGCTAAGCCTCGAGAACGTTGATAATTTCTTACTGCGGTGTCTGTTTGTGTTCCGAAATACTCCGTCAAGTCCTCCTGTTCTATATCCTAATGTATTTAAGTCGTCTTGAGCTATACATACATAATTTCCTCTTGAACCCTTTCTTATTGTTGGATATCCTCCTGTTGTACAGGCTGGGTTTCCAAATCTTCTATCAAAATGAACCCACGTAGGTGAAAGTGATGCAGGTTCAACATATCCCCAAAGATTAGATTGCTGTGCACTTCTTCTTAAAACCGCTCTTTGGGCATTTGTTAAATTTTGTCCTACATCAAAAGCAGTCCCCGCATAGTGTTGACTTTGATTTCCGTGCCCACCTTCCCATGGTCTTTTAAACGCAAATCCAACATATATTGGTGCACCATATATATATCTTTGACTATTCCATGCTTGCATTGTTCTTTTGTCTGTCCATAATATATTACTTCTACTTGAGCCTCTAAATTCTCTTACTCTTAACGTTCTATTTGTATTATATGGCATAGAATCCGCTTCATCTCGGTAAAATGTTTCCATTCTGTTTGTATCTTGATTATATACTAATATTTTTGCCATAAAAAAATCTCCTTTCATAATATAAGCTATTACTACTATACTATGAAAAGAGATTTATTATTGTTACTTTTTATCTATTATATTATTTAATGCAAATCTATTGGTATTAAAACAATATGTTTTTCTTCATTAAAATCACCTATAATTTTCCCGCCATTTTTCATCATAATTTTAAGTGTTGCTATATTGCTCTTATACGGAAATAACTTTATTTCTGTATATCCAAAATCTTTACATTTTTTTAATAATTCAGAAAATAAAATATTTCCATATCCACTTCCTCTATATTTTTGCGCAATGCCATATCCGAAATTTCCAACACCTTTTATTTTCTCTAGAGACTCATTAGAATAATGTCTTATTCTTCCATACCCTACTGGTGCATCATCAATATATAAAAAGTAGGTTGTACAAGGAATCCATCCTTCTGGCAAATTTTCTCCTCTAGAATAATCATCTTCTCTCTTTAACCAATTTTTATATTCTTCATATGACAATTTATATGCAGGGTTAGTAAATCCATTTTCAATATCAAGAATGTCTTGTAGCATATTATATTCTTTTTCACTCATATCTATAGATAATTGTTTTAATTCTACTTTCATTCGCTCCTCCGTTATAAATATAGAATTTATTTTTTAAATATTATCACATATATAATTCTATATCAATCCTATTATAAAAATTAATATTCACAACTTCTTTCTGTTCTTGGATATGGTATAACATCTCTAATGTTCTTCATTCCTGTAATATACATTAAAAGCCTTTCAAATCCTATTCCAAAACCAGACCTAGTACAAGTTCCATATAATCTTAGTTTCAAATACCAATCATATTCTTCAACTTTCATATCTAACTCTTTCATTCTTGACAATAACTTTTCATAACTTTCTTCTCTTTGGCTCATTCCAAATGTTTCACCTATTCCTGGTAATTCTAAGTCTGCTGCTGCAACAGTGCCATCTTCCATTTGTTTCATATAAAAGCTTTTTAATTCTTTAGGCCACATTGTTATAAATATTGGGCACTTAAAATATTCTGTAAGATATTTTTCATGTTCTTTTGCAATGTCTGCTCCAACCTCTGGTTTGAATTCCCAATCTCTGCCACTCTCTTGTAGTATTTTTATACATTCTTTATATGGTACTCTTTTATATTCTTCTTGTATTGCTTTTGTAAGTTTTTCAATTAAACCTTCTTCACCATATTTATCTAAATATTCCATCTCGTCTTTAGCATGTTCTAATACATATTTAATAACATATTTTAATAATTCTTCAGCAATGTCCATAATACCTTCTAAGTCGCAAAATGCTACTTCTGGCTCAATCTGCCAAAATTCTGCAATATGGTATGGTGTGTTTGAATGGTCAGCCCTAAATGTTGGTCCAAATGTATATACTTTAGAAAATGCTTGAGCAAAGGTTTCAGCCTCAAATTGTGTAGATACAGATAACCCAACTTTCTTTCTAAAAAAGTCTTTTGTATAGTCAACTTTACCTGTTTTCGCTACTTCCTCTAACTCTTGTGTTGTTACCTGGAACATTTCTCCTGCACCTTCACAATCACTCGCTGTAAGAATTGGTGCATGAAGATATAGAAATCCTCGTGATTGGAAATATTCATGTATCGCCATAGAGGCTACACTTCGCACTCTAAACACTGCACTAAATAAAGTTGTTCTTGGTCTTAAATATGCTTGTTCCCTTAAAAATTCTTTTGTATGTTTTTTAGGTTGAATAGGATAATCTTCTAAACAGTCTCCTATAACTTCAATCTTTAAAGCTTTTAATTCTAATTCTTGCTCTTGTTTTTTTATTAATTTCCCAAATACTTTTATGCAAGATCCAAAATGTATTTTCTTTATTTCTTCAAAATCTTCTATTTTTTCATCATAAACTATTTGAAGTGTTTTAAAACATGTTCCATCTGAAATTTCAATAAATCCAATTTCTTTTTGTTTTCTGTGCTTTCTTATCCAGCCAGAAACACAAATATCCTTATCTATATCTTTTTCATATAAATCATATATCTCTTTTATCTCCATACAAATTCCTCCTAATTATAATATCTTTTTATCTTTTAATTCTTTATAAGTTTTTTCTTCCCAGCTAGATGCTTGAACCTCAGCAATATGTTCTTTTTCTAATATAAGTATTAAAATTCTTGATAAACCTATTCCACCGCCAATTGTATATGGTATTTGTTGTTTTAATATTTTTTGGTGGTATGGCAAATCTATTCTATCTATACATTTTGATTTTTCTAGTTGATATTTCAGACTTTTTTCATCTACCCTTATCCCCATTGAACTTATTTCAATTGCTTTAGATAATGGTTTAGCATAAATTAATAAATCTCCATCTAAACTCCAATCATCATAATCAGGGCTTCTTTTATCATGTTTAATTCCTGATTTTAACTCATCCCCTATTCCTATTATAAATACGGCCTTTTTTTCTTGCACTATTAATTGTTCTCTATCTTCTGGCTTTTTGTCAGGATATAAATCCTCCAGTTCTTGACTTGTTATAAAAGTAATTGTTTTTGGTAAGTCTAATGTTAAGTAATGATATTTCTGTTTCATATAAATTGATGTTTGTCTAATAGCTTTATATATTGCTCTTACCGTATCTTTTAAATAATCAATTGTTCTATCACTCTTATCTATAACCTTTTCCCAATCCCATTGTTCTACATATAAAGAATGAATATCATCTACAGTTTCATCTTTTCTTATTGCTTTCATATCTGTATATAAACCCGTGTGCATTGGAAAACTATATTTTCCTAATGCCTCTCTTTTCCATTTTGCTAATGAATGAACTATTTCAAAATCTTCTTCTCCTTTTTTAAATTTAACTGCTTTTTCTACTCCACTTAATTGATCTTGTAATCCTGTTGATGTTTTTATAAATATTGGACTTTGTACTTTTGTAAGTCCTAATCTCGTTTCTAATTGACTTTCGAAATGTCTTTTTATTTCTGCAATTTGTTTTATTGTTTCTAAATAACTTAATTCTTTTTTCATTTTAAATTCCTTCTTTCTTAATCTAATTTTTTAATAAACTAAGATATTTGTAGGATATATCTATTTTATTTATTTTTATAAAATAGATTTAAAACGAATTTTATAAATCTATTTTATCGCTTTTTACTATTGCCATTATTGTCTTCTGACATTTTAACCACCTCCATTTTTAATTTTTTCATATTAATTGTGACCTCCTTTCATACAAAAATACCCGTATCATCCTACAATAAGGACGAATACGGGTATCCGCGGTGCCACCTTAATTTATTACTAATTAAAAATAAACACAATATATCAAAAACCCTTTTTCCAAGGGCATATTATTGCTTAGTAATCTCTTTTTTCTGCTCCAACAAGCATAGCAATCAGATAACGGTTTGCTTCCGAACTAGCCTACTAAAATTTCTTTTTTCGGTGGTTAGCTCAGAGGTGTTCTTTCACAATACATTCATAATTGGTTCACACTATACCCAACTCACTGATATGAATTATAAGGTTACTTTTCCTCTTCAACGCACTTTTATTTTAACATATTTTTATATTTATGTCAAATATATGTCATTTTTTAATGTTTTTTGAAACAATTTTGAAACTTATATTTTGAACATAAATAATAATTTTATATCATTTATAAAATATACTATGTGTATTTCTGATACATCAAATGTATTTTAGAATACTAACAATGTATTTCATTCATGAATATTCTGTTTATTTTTTATTACATCTCAGTTATATCAAGCATTTTTGCACTTTTTATTATTCTGCATTTTCTCTGTATATTTTCGCTGTTTACAGAGGACTAGAAAACTTGTTTTTCTCTGTGTTTATGAGATACACTCTGTATCTCTTTCCTGCCTTTAAAAATACATCTTATGTTCTTTAGAAACGTTTTAATGAAAAAATAATGTATCTTTGAAATCAAGTTTGGTTTGTTCAATATCACATATATTTAACCTAAATATAATCTCGTAAAACATGTTAGAATAATTTTATATTATTTCTTTTTCTTTCATAAATTTTTTAACACATTCTAAATCCGTAGTTTTATTAACTGATTTTATACAATCAAATACTTGCTCTTTATATGATG
>CALXZT010000055.1 GCA_944393315.1 uncultured Clostridia bacterium | reverse complement strand
ATATCCTTTTTTCACATTAGCCCCCTACCTTATTTTTATTAACAAGATGATTGATATAGTAAAGAGAACATAAAACTAATATCAAATCATCTTTCTTTAGTATCTTAATTAATCTACAGAATCATAATCAAGTAAAATTTTTCCAACATTAACTGTGAAATCTCCATCTGCAGTTGCACTACCAGCTTCATATGTTAATGTTACTGTGATTTTTTCGCCTTGACCTTTTGCAAGCTCATGACTTGTTATTGAACCTCTTGTAGCTGTATATTCCTCGCCACGAACATTTACTTTTATTTTTATACCCTTTATAGCTTCATCAACATATGATTGAGTTGTTCCTTCTAATGCTGTTCCTGTTACTGTTCCAATTGTAACACTCTTTAAAAAAGCGTCAAATTGTCCATCATTAAAAGCATAAAGTTCCCATGTAGCTGTTTGACCTGGAGCAGTAAATTCAGCTGTTAAGCCAGTTAATTCTGTTCCACTAAAGGTTCCTCCTTGTGCTTTTCCACCAGTAGTTGCAGAATTACCAGTTGCTTCTGTAGTACTTTCCGAAAATACAACTTTAAATGAGCTTTCATCTCCTTTAACTGTTGCGTTAAAGTTTTGAATTGTTAATTGTGATGCAAATCCTGCAAAACCTATAGATAGTCCCACTACAACTAATAATAAAATTATTAGGATGTTTTTTTTGGCTTTTCTTGATTTTTCCATTGTTTACCTCCTGATTATAATCTATATAAAATCAGCTTAAATTGTTCTCTTTTGGGATTATAATCAATTTTTACATAAATGCTGATTTTTCTAGATTTAACATCTTTTTTCTTCTCTCTTTATTTGTATCATAAAGAAATGTATACTTATATAAAAATTATAGCAATCGTGTTGGTTATTGTCAATGAATGTATAAAAATGTAACTTAAATGTAATATGTGTGTAACAAAAATGTAAAGTACCCAAATGAAAATATATTTTAACATTTGAGTACTTTTTATTAATCAGCCGAATTGTATTCAAGAGTAATATCTCCAATTGAAACGTCAAAATTTCCATCAACAGCTGCACTTCCTGCTGCATATGTAAGTGTTACTATAACTTCTTCACCATTTCCTTTAGCAAGTTCATGTGAATTTATACTTTCATTAGATGAGGAATATTCTTGACCTCCTATGCTTATTTTTATGCTAATGCCTTTAGCCGCCTCTGCGACTTTAGCAGGGTCTGCTCCATCAGGTGTACATATGACTGCTCCTAAAGTTACCTTGTTTAGAAACGCATCATATTCTCCTGCATTAAAAGCATAAAATTTCCAAGTTGCAAATTGCCCTGGTGCTGTAAAATTGGCACTTAGTCCAGATAATGTTGTTGCATTTTGTTCAAATATTCCTCCCTCAGCTACCCCGCCATATATTATTGGTCCTTGAACTGATGAAGTTGCACTTGATGAAAATAGTACCTTAAAATTGCTAGGATCAGGACTAACTGATGCACTAGATTGAATTCTTAGTTGCGCAGTAAATGCTGCAAAACCTATAGTTAGCAAGATTACTGCTAATAGCAGAATTATTAAAAGTACTTTTTTGTTTTTTCTTTCTTTTTCCATTACTTACCCCCTAAATTTGTACATGTTTAAATTGATTATAGCAATGCTACTATTCTTTTGCAACTAATATGATGAAATGTAATATATTTGTAATATGTTTGTTGTTTATTTGTAACTTTTACGTTATCTATTGAGGTTAATATTTTAATTTCATTTTATTTATTTTTCTATGCAATTCTCTAAAGTTTCTATAATTTGCTTCTTGTCCATATCTCTTCCAATAAAAACAAGTTTTACCATTCTGTCTCCATATTTTTCATCCCAATCTTTTTTGATATCAGGATTATTTGCTAAAATTTCTTCTAGTTCACTTTTATTGGCGACTGCAAACCATTCTCCTCCATCAGATAAGGTTACTTGCTTTCCAGCTTGTTCAAATATATATGACATATTGGGTTCATCTTTAAACCAAAGCAAACCTTTACATCTTATTATATTTTTAGGTAAATTATTTGCAAAACTTGCAAATTTTTTTCTATTTAGAGGTGGTCTTCTATAATAAACAAAAGAGCTTATTCCATATTCTTCTGTCTCTGATTCATGATGATGTCCATGATGCTCATGTCTGTGTTCATGGTGGTTATCATGTTCTTCCTCTTTTGTTTCTTCAACATCTTTGTTTAATTCCTCTAACCAACCTGCTGAGGTTGCCGCTTCTTCAAAATTGAATAAATTAGTGTTTAGAATTTTTTCAACAGGAACAATTCCATAATTTGCCTCAATTATTTCAGCTTTAGGTTGGAGCTTTCTAATAACTGTTTTAACTCTTGCGAGTTCTTCAGAAGTTACTTCATCTGTTTTATTTAAAATTATAATATTACAAAATTCTATTTGTTGGATAATTAAATTTTCAATATCTTCTTCTAAATTATCTGTTTCTACCAAATTATCTCCACATCCAAATTCTGTAACTAGTCTTAAACTATCAACAACCGAAACAACATTGTCTAATCTACATAATTTTGGCAAGCCATATTGTTCTGTTGATTCTGAAAGAACTGTAATTGTTTGTGCAATTGGAATAGGTTCACATATGCCACTAGCTTCAATTAAAATATAATCGAATTTTTGCATTTTAATTATATCTACAATTTGTTGCATTAAATCCACTTTTAATGTGCAGCAAATACATCCATTGCTTAAAGCAACCAGACTCTCATCTTTTTCAGTTACTATCCCTCCTCTTTGAATCAAGTTTGCATCAATATTGACTTCGCCAATATCATTTACTATTACAGCTACTTTATAGCCTTTTTGGTTATTTAAAATATGGTTAATTAATGTTGTTTTTCCTGCTCCTAAGTAACCAGTAAGTAACGTTATTGGTACTATTTTATATGTATTCATTTATACCATTTCCTTATATTTAAATTTAGGTTTTTAAAATGGTTATACCTATAAACCTTGTTCTTTATTTATGTCCGAGTTTGCTTTCTTTTATTTAAATGACTATATCTTAAATCCTCTTCAGAATATTGTTCTGGTTTCAGTCCTACTTTGCCCTTCATAAAATATAATAGAGTTCCTAATAAAAATGCAGTTATAACACCTATGACAATAAAAGTATTTGCTGTTGTTGTTATTCCAAGTAGCCACGAACAGGTTAATGAAAAGATTACTGCTACTGCATAATAAACTAGACTTTCTATAGTTGTTAATTTTGTTCGAATAGCTTTATTAGTAAAATTATTCATATATCTAACTATTAAAGTTCTATATGGTCCTTTTATTATATTTTGTATAATAAATAATATTATAATTATTGAGAATATAAAATTATCTGGTTTAAGTCCACCTAGTATTCCTATAAAAATGCATGATAAGGTCAAAGGAATACTAAGAACAGCTAAAGTTTCATTTTTGAATTTGTTTTGTATTATGTTTTGATATCTTGCAGTAGTTCCAGAAATTATCTGCAATATAGCATATATTATTCCGAAATATTGTGCATTTAAATTCAAATCTTCAAATATGCTACTTCTAAGACTAGTTAGAACATATAATAAAGCTGAGAAAACTGCATAAAATAAAATTAAATATTGTATTCTTTTTGAGCCTCTTACATAATGAAAAGCTTCTTTTAAGCTAACCTTTTCATTTTTATCTGTTTTAGTTTTTTCTACTGTATTAGTATGTTGAAACTTACATGATAAGATAGTAGATATAATACACATTATTAGACATAGTACAATAGGAATATATGGATTTACCACATATAAAAATCCTGTTGTAACTGCTGAAATTGCATCTATATAATAGTAATAAGAAGAAGCTTTACCATCAATTATACTAAATATTTTTCCTCTTTTTGATCCATTTGGCAAAGAGTCGTATAATATAATATTTTCAGCAATTGCTTTTATTGAATATCCAAAAGCCATAACAGTATATGCAATAATTAAATGATAAAAGCTTTTCATGATTAATATAATAGCTATTGAGATACTAACACATATATTAGCTATTATGACACTATTTTTCTTTCCTATTTTATCTACTATTTTTCCGGAAGGTATTATAAAAATCATTATTGCGACATTATAAAGTGCTTCTGATAAGAGGATTTGCTGAGCCGATAGTTTTTTTACTTGTACTAAATATAAAAATATTATTGCATAAAAGAAGAGTAAATCCCATGATATCATTTTATAAAAAGGAAATATTTTTATATTCCTTTTCTTTTTTTCTAAATCTGTATAGTTTGTTCCTTGCATAGTAACTCCTATTTAAATTACTGAGCATTAACACTTTATAATGCTAATGCTCAATAATGATTGATTTTACAGTTATCAATATAAAAGTATTTCAATTTTATTCTATTAATGCTTTAGTCTCTCTGGCTATCATTAATTCCTCATTTGTTGGAATTAAATAAATTTTTACCTTTGAATTATCACATGACAATTCTGTTTCTTCACCTTTTATAGCATTTTTTTCTGTATCTATTTTTACTCCCATAAATTCCAAGTTTTTACAAATTCCTTCTCTAACACGAATTTGGTTTTCACCAATTCCTCCAGTAAATATTATTGCATCCATGCCTCCCATTGCAACTGCACATTTGGCTATATATGCTGCAACTTGATAGTTAAAGTGTTTAATTGCGATCATTGCTCTTTCATTTCCATCTAATGAAGCATTTTCTATTTCTCTAAAGTCTGGTACTAAACCACTTATTCCTTCAAGTCCTGATTGTTTATTTAATAGATTTTCTACTTCACTAGCTGATAAGTTTTCCTTTTTCATTATATATGTTACAACTGATGGGTCTAAATCTCCACTTCTTGTCACCATTGGTATTCCTCCAAGAGGAGTAAGTCCCATACTTGTTTCTACTGATTTTCCTCCATCTACTGCACATAAGCTTGCACCTTGACCTAAATGGCAGGTTACAATTTTTAAATCTTTAATATCTTTTTTTAGAATTTCAGCTAGTCTTTTTGCAACATACATGTGTGATGTACCATGTGCTCCATATTTTCTAAGATGATATTCTTTATAAAATCTATAAGGAATTGGAAATAAGTATTTATCCTCTTGCATTGTTTGATGAAATGCAGTATCTACAACAACTGTCATAGGTTTACCTGGCATTACACGCATACATGCTTCAATTCCTGAAATTCCTCCTGGGTTATGTAATGGAGCTAAATCTATTGCATCTTTTAAGATTTGTAAAACTTCTTCATTTATTATCATTGGTTTTAATATTTTTTCTCCACCATTTACTATTCTATGTCCAATTGCACTAACTTCATCTAAACTATCTATAACTTTATATTCTGGATTTGTTAATTGCTTTAAAGTAAAATCTATTGCTTCTTCATGATTCATTGCAGTTCTTTCTATTTTGTATTTTTTTCCATTTACTTTATGTACTATAAAAGCTTCTTTTTCTCCTATTCTTTCATATTTTCCAGATGCAAGAACTTCTTCGTTTTCCATATTTATTAATTGATATTTAAGTGATGAACTTCCACAATTTAAAACTAATATTTTCATTTTCAAATTCCTTTCTTTTTAATTATCATTTCAGTTTCTTTAGCTATCATTAGCTCTTCATTTGTTGGTATTATAAATACCCTTACTTGTGATTTAGGAGATGATATCTCTCTTTCTTCACTTTTTATATTGTTTAATTCTTCAGAAATTTCAACTCCGAAAATTTTTAACATTTTACATATTTCACTTCTTGAATATGGTGATTTTTCACCAACTCCTGCTGTAAAGGTAAGTACATCTATTCCTCCCATTGCAACTGCACATTTGGCTATATATGCTGCTGTAGCATAATGAAATGCATCTAATGCTCTATTAGCACGTATACTTCCCCCTAGTGCTTCTCTTTCTATATCTCTAAAATCTACGGAAATGTTTGAAATTCCGTAAACCCCAGATTCTTTATTTAGTAAATCGTTTATCTCAGTTGGGTTAAGATTTTCTTTTTTCATTATATATGTTACTACAGATGGATCTAAGTCTCCTGAACGTGTTCCCATTGGTATTCCGCCAAGTGGTGTAAGCCCCATACTGGTTTCTACTGAATTACCGTTTTGTATAGCACATACACTTGCACCTTGTCCTAGATGACAATTAACTATTTTTAAATCTTTTATATCTTTTCCAATAATTTCTGATACCCTGTATGCAACATATTTATGTGAAGTACCATGAGCCCCATATTTTCTTATATGGTATTTTTCGTATAGCTTATATGGTATAGGGTAAATGTATCTTTCAGGAGGTATAGATTGATGAAAACCAGTATCAAATACTGTTACCATTGGTTTCGTTGGTAGTAATTCTTTACATGCCTCAATTCCTAAAACTGCAGATTTATTGTGTAATGGTGCTAATTCTGCAGCTTTATTTATTTCTTTTATTACTTCATCTGTGACTAATGTTGGATTTGTTAATTTTTCTCCACCATGAACTACTCTGTGACCAATGGCATCTAATTCATCTAAGCTTTTAAATATACCATAATGTTTACTTATTAACCTTGACATAACAAATTCTAGTGCCTCTTTATGATCTTTAGCTGAGTGTTCAAATTTATGTTTTTCTCCATTTACTTTGTGTGTTAAAAATGCTATTGGTTGACCTATTCTTTCGTAATTTCCTTTTACAAGCATTTCATCAGTTTCAGTATCTATCACTTGATACTTAAGTGATGAACTACCTGAGTTTAAAACTAAAATTTTCAATAATTTCATCCTTTCTCTATTTAGGCTACTTTATAAAAGCCTTTATTTTTATATTATAAGTTTTGTGCTTGAACTGCAGTAATTGCTACAACTCCAGCTATGTCTTCTGCCGAACAACCTCTTGATAAATCATTTACAGGTTTCGCTATTCCTTGGCAAAGAGGTCCATAAGCTTCTGCTTTTGCTAATCTTTGTACAAGCTTATATCCTATATTTCCAGCTCCTAAATCAGGAAAAATAAGAACATTTGCACTTCCTTTTAAAGGACTTCCTTTTGCCTTAAATTCTGCCACCTCTGGTATTATTGCAGCATCTAATTGTAATTCTCCATCTACTAATAAGTCAGGCATTTTTTCTTTTGCTAAGTTTGCAGCATCTATCATTTTTTGAGTTTGTTCTGATTTAGCACTTCCATATGTCGAATAAGATAACATTGCAACTTTTGGTGTTTTTCTTATAAGTTGCGTGAAGCTTTTGCTAGAGGATATGGCTATTTCTGATAATGCTTCACTATCTGGATTTTCATTTAATCCACTATCAGCAAAAATGAATGTTCCGTCTGCTCCATATTTGCAATCTGGAACTACCATTATGAAAAATGCTGATACTAATTTCGTTCCTGGGCTAGTTTTTAAGATTTGTAGAGCTGGTCTTAAAGTGTCAGCTGTTGAATGCGCAGCTCCTGATACTAATCCATCAGCTTCATCTAATTTTACCATTATCATTCCATAGTAAACTGGATTTAGAATTAACTTTTGTGCTTCTTCTAAAGTCATTCCTTTGTTTTTTCTTAGTTCGTACAATGTGCTTGCATAATGATTTCTTTTGCTAGAAGTCGTTGGGTCAATTATGGTTGCTCCTTTAATATCAAGTTTGTTTTCTTTAGCTTTTGACACAATCTCTGCTTCGTTTCCTATTAGAACAATTTTTGCATATCCTTCACTTATTACAGTTTCTGTTGCTTTTAGTACTCTTATATCTGTTGCTTCTGGAAGGATTATTGTTTTTAGTTCTGTTTTTGCTCTTTGTTTTACTTCTTCTATAAAAGACATTTCTTTTCCTCCTATTCAACCGCTATTATATAAAAAAAAGACAAAAAGTACAAGCCTTTTTTGTCTTAAGTTTTTGTTTTCTTTAAATTGAAGATTGTATATATCAAAAATAGTTTTAACCATCAATATAAATAGTATATTTTATGTGTTTCTAAAAATTAGATATTCCCGGATAATATCTATTATTCATCATTGACATATTCATCCTTTCATAAGGGTTAGAGGAAGACATTGTTACAAACTTTATTGCATAAATATCACAATACACTAAATTGTTGCTCTCAATTGAACGTAATAAAATATAACTTGCTCCAACATCTTCTAGAATTCCTATTCTATCTGTTAAGTTATTTGTTCCTATTAAAAATTCAACTCTCAAAAGTTTTCCAATTTGTTCTCTTAAAAATGCTGGTGTATAAATATTATTTGTTAAGATTTCTGGAGAGTTTTGATCAATATTTACATTTCTGTTTTCTCTTTGGTTTTGGCTTTCTTCAATATTTGCCATTTTTTATCACTTTCCTTTCTTCTTTCTTAAATAAATTATTTGTATTTTATATTAACAATTTATTTAAGTTTGCGCATATAGAGATGTTGGTCTGTAAAAACAATGGTCTCCAAGTCTTGTGTGTAAAGTCCCTGATCCATTACTTGGGAATGTTGAACCACATGATGGTCTAAATGGATTTAAATACCATAAGCATTCACCAATTTCATTTAGTCTATTTCCTGATAGCGCCCAATCTGCAATTTCATAATGTTCATCTGTTGGATTCATATTATATATGTTTTGTGAATTGTATTTTCCTCCTATTGTTTCTCTTGCACAGTCAAATTGACCTTGCTGGAATATGATGTTTCTTATGCTTCCTCCTTGAGATACCCTTGCGTACTCCCCATTTGGTACATTTACTCTGTTCATCACAACTGATGCAACTGCTCGCATTCCATTGTCTCCTTCTCCTCCTGCTTCGCATTGGACTATTCTTGCTAATAGTTCCCTGTCTGAATATGCCATAAAAATACACCTCTTAATATTATATTCTAAATAATCCAAAAGGTGTATTTTAAATTATCTATTTTGCGACTTGTAATGTTATTTTTGTACCTTTTGGAACTTCTGTATTGCTATCAATACTTTGAGTTATAACATTTCCTGATGTTTTTTCGGTATTTTCTACTTCTTCTTTTTCTACTTCAAACCCTATTTGTTCTAATAATGTTTTTGCAGTTTCATAATCCATATCCACTACAGTTGGCACAATAATTTTTAAATTTTCTTCTTGACTAAGTTGTTCTGAATCTAAATTGGTTTTTTGTTTATCATTTAATTTAGTAAAAATTGCTACAATGATTCCAATAATTACTACTAAAACTATTACTATTAATACTATTATT
>CALXZT010000054.1 GCA_944393315.1 uncultured Clostridia bacterium | reverse complement strand
TCTAACATCTATTTTTGTCAATCCGTCATCTGTTTGATATATTATAATATCTCCATTTACATTATCTACCATAAAAATCTCCTTTTAATATTGCGAACATTTGTATTGTATCACATAAGTATTTATTATTCAATCCTTTTTACAAAATTTATAATCTTATTTGTAATATCAGATTGAATTGTATTTTCTAATATTGCACCTGCTTTTTTCTACTTTCCTTAATAATATTCTGTCAATTTCTTCTTTGGTATAAATATGTTTTATTCTGTTTTTTTAACTCGAATGATAAAACTCTTGGAATTTGCAAATTTTCTGCCGGATTACCTTCAATAAAGCCGAAATAGTTTGCAGCATCTCTTAATGAACTTTTTATAACTTTTTGATAATTTCTCAAAGATTCTTTATTACCTGTTTTTTGATATAATTTTAATAGTGCTTGATTTAGTAAATATGGTGTAATATTGCAAATTCTATACTTTCTAAGTTCTTTTGATCATTATTATTTTACATTAAAAAAATCATTCAAATAATGTCTTATTTTAAATAATCCAACTATCTTATTATCATCCCATAAAAAGAAATAAGTATCTGGGACATATCCATCAAGCAATTCTAAACCCTCCGAATTTTTTAACAATTTAGGAATTACTTGATTTACAAATTCATCCTTTGTAACATTATAATATTTATTTTCAAATCCATTTTCTTGGGCCGGCATGGACTTTATTGCTTTATATTCTTTTTCAATATCTTCAAAGCTTATCTTTTTTAAATAAAGCATACTATCAACTCCTACCATATATTATACTATTAATTATATAAAAAGGATGTCCACATTATAAATGTTGTCTACATCCTTATTTTACTTGGGTTCAATTAGTATTACGTGGACAAGTTATAAAACTCGAACCAATTTTTAATTTTATTAATATTGATTTTTCCCTTTATTTATGCGTTCTTTCCACAGCAGTTCTTATACTTCTTTCCACTTCCACAAGTTCGAGTTTTACTAATATTTATACTACTATAAATATTATCTGTATTACTTGTATTTACTCGTGTTTCAGTTTTTGAAATATCAATATTATTTGTATTTATTGTACTTATTTTTATAATAAATATTTTTTATTTGGCGACAAATTGGCGACATTGTCTACATCGTTATTTGTCTTTTATATGTTTTAAATTTTACAATATTATTCATTTTTTGTCTAGAATATTTTCGCAATTTTTGCAAAAACTAATTATTATCCAACTCTTGTTTGCTTTGCTGTTGTAGTTCAAAGATTGTTTTTTGATTTTCTATTTCTGCTCTAAGCTCATCTTCTGTTGGTAAATATAATTTATATTTTGAAGCAAAAAGTTGCTCATTTCCTTTTAAAACAGAGTATTTTGCTATATCTTCATCAGTTTCTGAACATAATACAATTCCTATTGTTGGGTTATCATCTGGTGCTTTTTTTAATTCATCATACATTCTAACATACATGTCCATTTGACCAACATCTTGATGAGTTATTTTTTTAGTTTTTAAATCAATCAACACAAAACATTTTAATATATAATTGTAAAATACCAAATCTATATAATAATCTTCTTTTTCTGTTTGAATATGTTGTTGTCTTGCAACAAAAGCATATCCTTTTCCGTAATTCCATTAAAAATTTTTGTAAATTATTTATTATACTAGATTCTAATTCTGTTTCTGTAAAACTATCATCTAAAGAATATCCTAAAAATTCAGCTATAACAGGATTTTTTACAAATTCTAATTTATTCATTAAATATTGATTTTCATTTACTTTTTTCATTTCATCTATAACTGGCTCTTTGACTTGAGATTTCAATAATCTATAATAATACTGTGATGAAATATTTCTTTGTAATGTTCTTACACTCCATGTTTGTCCTAATGCTTCATTTTCATACCATTCTCTTGCTTCTTTATCAAATACTTGTAATAATGTTCTATAATGACTCCAAGAAAGCAATCTATTAGATTTTGAACACGCTGTGTTCAAAATGTTTGGAAAAGTTTTGTAAAAATTCAAAAAATAATATGAATTTCTTGAATCAAAGCCCTTTCCGTATTCTTCCTTCAATTTTTTTGATAATTTCTTTATTATTTCTGTACCATAATCCGCTCTTCCTTCACCTTTTAATTCTTCTTCTGCAATTCTATATCCAATTAACCAATTTCTTTCTACTAATGCAAGATTAACAGACTGAAATGCATAGTCTCTTGCAGAATCTATAATTGAACAAACATCATTTAAAACATTATCTGTTTTAGAATATTTTATAATTGATGTATCGTTTTTATCCATTTTTTCTAAATTCATTTTTTACCTCCTTGTATATGTACCATCATTATTCAGAGATGTTTCACCATCTCCCCACCAATGTGCTTTTCTAACGATATATTCACCATTTTCACAAAAGCTTATATTAGAAGAAGAATCATCTTTGTATTTATTATTTAAATACATTTTTGCATAAATTTTGGTATTCTTTATAGGTAAACAACGTATACACGCAATAAAAATTATTATAAAAATTACTATGAAAACTATTATTTTTCTTCTCATTTAAAATTCCCCTCGTATAACTATCTATTTTATTATTGTATCTTTTTATTAAAATATTTATATATTTGTTCAAAATATATTTTATACTTTTCTTTATTTTCAACATTATCATATAATTTATCAATAATACGATTTTCCTTTATATAATCTAATGAATAATTAAATTTCAAATCATAAAAAACTGCCAATAATAAGATAATCTTGTCACTTTTGTTTTTTATCTCTTTATAATTGATACATTTTTCTTCAAAGAAATCCTTTTTTACATTATCGGTAATCTCACACGAATCTTCTGAAAATAAATTCTTGTTTTCTATTAATAAATTAAAAATATCTAATTTATCAGCATCTCTTACAATATTACATAGCAATAAATATCTGTCATCCAAATCGTTTGGAATTTCTAGTTTATTATGAAATTTTATAGCATAGTATAATTGTTTATATGCACTATTGTTATTATAAAAATTAGTTATCTCATTTTGATTGAACAATAAATCGACAGCTAAATCCCCATGGTCTATTGAATCAACATCACTATAAGTTTTATAGTTCTTCCATTGTTCAAACCTTCCATAATCATGAAGAATCCCTGCCACAATAGCTAATTCCATATTATGTGCCTCTATTTTTAAACTTTCAGCTATATTTTTTGCAAATTTCATAACCCTAATTGAATGATAATATTTTCTTTTAATATTTTCATCATTCATATCATAATTTTTGACATATAATTCTAATTTTTTTATAAGCTCATCTTCCATGTTTTCCTCACTTTCTTTATATTAGTAATAACGTAAATATTATTCGCAAATAAACTTATCAAGATCGAATCCATCAGTTTCTATTATATATTTTCCCCTTTTATTTTTTGCTGGTAATGTAGCCTCTGGGCAACATTTTTCATTTTCAAAAGATTTTAAAAAATGACAATAATTATAATCATATTTTTTTGTAGTAAATATAATTTTTTTATATGGGATTTTATTGAATTCTTGTATAGTTAAATCATCACATCTACTTAATTGTTCATCTAATGTTATTCTATCGGTTGCAATTACAATAATATTATCATAATTTATTCTTTTCTTTCTTCTTTCCCAATTCTGCTTTGCTATTTCAAATGTATAATTTGTATGCGAGAAAAAAATATGTATATCTTTTAACTTTCCAACAACAAAATTATTAATTTTTATATTTTTTTCTTCTACTAAATCATTTTCTAAATATTCCTTCAAATTACAGCAAAGCTTAACGAAATCTTTTGGTTTAATATATAAATCAATCGTAGGTGATAAAAACTGTTGGTTATAATCATGATATAATCTACCCCCTATACATGTATTGGTTATTAATGTCTTTTCTCCCATAGTTTTATTTTGCAACATTAATCTTCTTTCATGATATAATTTTTGTTTTTCTTTTGAAACTTGAAATCTTTCAATATCTTTCACTTTTTATTGAATCACTTTATCTTTTCCAATTAATTTTCTTAAAATATTTAAAGCCCAATTATGATACTCTAGACCAGAATTACTCATAGTATAATCTTCTAGCACTTTAACATTATAATTGTTTTCAAAAAAATCCAATGCAGTTTTTAAAACACAAGCCTCTGTATCAAATCCACATAAATGTATTTCTTCAATTTCGTTTTCTTTAATATATTGTTTTAATTCATCATTTAAAGCTGTATATGTCGTTTTTTCAAAAACATCATAATTTTTGGTATCTATAATAATTTTTCTATCTTCTTCATTTAAACATTTTTCATATTTCAAACCTTTATAAAATATACTATTTTCTGTATTGATATATTTTGTAAACGCAACATATTTATAGACTTTACTATTTACTAAATTACTTATTTTATCTGCATAAGATTTAGTAAATTCATTTATAAATGCATTTTGACAATCAATAACTAATAATAAAATATTAGCAGTTTTATTTGAAGTATTTATTTTATTCATGATATCGCTCCATTTTCAAATTTTTTCAATAATAATTATTTCACTATGTTCATTTTTTACTAATGCAAAATCTTTTACTGTATTGTCTTCCATTCTTTCTTTTTTTACTTTTCGATTAAATTCAAAAGGTCTATCCTTTATTATATCAACATCATTATCATCATCATAATAATTTATATTTAAATAATATGGATCAAATAAAAATGCATAATCTTCATCGATTCTTGTTAATAAACAATAATGTTCGCAATCTTGAAATACTCTAACTATTGCAACTGCACCTTCGTTTATTTTGTTTTGCAAATCTGAATTATATATAGAAATATTATCTTTCTGAATACTTGTACATTTTATATTCATTCCCATACTGTTAGCATTTATATTTAACCATTCACATAGAAATTCCATTGCATTTACTGATGTTCCGCCTTTTCCAATTTCTCCAAAACTATTAGTTTGATCCAATGTATATTGCATTATATATTTATATATTTCTGGAGAAATTTCGCTTCTTTTAAACAAATATCTTAAAGCATTTAAAAGTGTAGTAGTTCCACAATCATACTCCGTTATTTGATAATCTAATGGTGTTTTTGTATATTCATATTTTATATTATTCATTTATCTAATATCTCCATTTCATTATATTAAAAATAATTTATAAATAGCTTCATTTCAATTTAATATGTCATTTCTTACTTTATTATTTTTTGACTTTTAATTATAAATATTGTATAATAAAACTATACACCAAAGGCTAAACTAGCCTAAATATAAGGAGGAACAATATGGTAGTATACAGCATTGCAGAAAGAGACAATCTTCTTAAGAGAGGATATATTTGTACTCACACAACATGGGTAACTGAAAGACAGCTTGGAGTATATGGGTATGGTCAGACTCGATTGGCATACCATATGAAATACGTTGGTATTTAATCTCCTCAGACATGGATTTAGAGTTTTCTAGTCCATGTTTTTTTTATTCAATTTATTAATTAATTCACTACATTGTAAATATGTATTTGATTCTGCCCCATATCTATTTAATATATCTTCAAGTCTTTTATTATAACCAACATCATTACCATATTTATCAATTTGCATATCAGCCATATTTAAAATATCTAAATACAATGATTTGTATTTGCATCCAGCTTGTCCATGATAATACACTTCTTGCCAATATTGGTAATTATTCTCCTTCAATAATTTACCACCTATTATATTGTGATTTGAATTATTTCCAAATTCATAACCAATATCGTGATTTAAACCTAAAACAAATAATTCTTGCAATTCAAAGTCACTTAACTTATATTTTTTTCCTATTTCAACCATTTTCCTACCAACTGCATAAGAATGTTTTAATCTATCATCATCAATCATTTTTTGTTTCCTCTTTAATCCAATTTAGGTAATTTTTATTTTCACTTGTTAAATCAAAAATTGCAAATTCAAAACATTCATAACTATGTATTGACTTTATAACTTCATATATTTCTTTAGCATATACTTTTCTAGTTTTCATTAACAATAAAAATTCTTGAGCAGACTCTCTTTCATGTTTCCAATTCCATGTACTTTCACTATTTATAACTTGGCAACTAGAAACCAATTTATCACTTAATAATTTATCTACAACTTTATTTAATTCTTTTTTATTGTCAAAAGCTGATTCAATCATACAAAAATCATTCATTCTATATTCCTTCCTCCAACAGCTATTTTTACATACGCAAATTATAACATATTTTTTTATATTTGTCTTGATTTTTTCAAAATTTAATAGCCAACCTAAGTCAGCTCTCTATGCTTATCCAATCTCATATTTAATAATATCTTCAATCACATCTAAATTTATAGCATTTTCATAAGAATCTGTTACATTTCTCCTTGTTTCATCTGTGCTCGAAATATAATAATTTTCTGTCGTTTCAATATCTTTATGTCCTAACACATCTGCTACATCTCTTATTTCTACTCCATTTCTTAAAATTGTAGTCGCATAACTTCCTCTCAAATCATAAAATCTGCAATTTTCTATCCCAAGTTCATTATGAATTATTTTATATGGATATTTTATAATATCTGTACCACAATATTTACCATTATCTCTTGTAAAAATCATATTAGCAGGTTTCATTGATAATATATTTGATTGATTTTCTACTATTTGATATTCCAAAATTTTTCCATACTGATTTTTCACTTCTTCTAAATGATAATACTTATAATCTTTACCATATAAAAGCCTTAATTCAATTTGTCTATTCTTAAAATTTACTAAAGCCTTCATAAGTGTTGGACTAATATGAATCTGTCTTTCTCCACTTTTTGTTTTAGTTGTGCCAATATACCATCTACCGTTTTCATTCTTTTTCTTATCAAAAACAGAATGTCTTACATTTATAACTTTACTCTCAAAATCAATATCTTCCCAAGTTAATGCACATAATTCTCCTGGTCTCATTCCTGTAAAACAACTTGTAATAAAAGCACAGGTAAATACATCATCATCTTTAAACCTTGTTAGAATTTTATCAATTTCATCTTGTGTATATAAATGTTTTTCAAAATCACTATTTTCTTCCATTTTAGGCAATTTCAATGTTAAGCTAGGATTATATCTTATAAATCCATAAACATCTGTTGCATCTCTAAAAGTACCTTTCATTACTTTTAATATATTTTTAAAATAACTTCTAGAAAAAGAATATTTACTACATAATTCAGTCAAGAAACTATGCAAGGTTATACTTGTTATTGCACTTAATCTATATAATCCAAGTGAAGGCTTTAAATATTTCTCGATAATATTTTTATAGGCTTCCTGTGTTGTATATTTTAAATTTATCTTGCAATAATTCTCATACCAAAAATCTAAATAATCATGATATGACATCTGGCAATCTTTTACAACAACTCCTGTTCTAATATATTCTTCATAAGCTACTGTTCCTGCTTCTTGTGCTTCAATTTTGGTTTTAAATCCAGACTTTGTAATTCTTTTTCTTTTATTATTAATTTTTCCTATATCAAAGCAATATTCATAACTTTTACCTCTTTTTCTTATTCTAATACTCGACATATTTATTTCACTCCTATTCATTTATTCTTTTTATATTCTCTAAATCTGATAGATCATTTCCTTCGTTTTCTTGCAAAAATTCTTCTAAGGCTGTTTTCCTTATTTTCAGACTTTTTAATTTTACAGCTTTTAACTTCCCTTTTTTAATTAATTCATAAATATAATTTGGGCTTGAATGCAATATTTTTGCAACTTCGTGTGTTGTATAAATTAATTTTTCTTCTTTTAAAATTTGTGCCATTATCTTTCCATCTCCTTATCTTTATAATAATTATGTTCTCTTTCTTTCCTATCAATTTCCTCAAGTATCTCTTTTGGAACTTTCTTTATATATTTTTCATATTTCTTAAGTTGATTTTGCATATTCATTAATTTCATACTAGTTTCAAATTCTTTATCTCCCATTTGTTTTTTCAGTTCGTTATTTTCTTCTGCAAGTTCCTTATTATCATATTTTTGATTGATTACTTTTATCTCCAATTCTCTAATATAATCTTTATAAGAATTTACTTTAGCTGAAAATTTACGAGCTTTTGGCACAAATTCAGATAATATCTCCATTGCCTCTGCTTTATCTTTTTTCATACCAATTAAATTAATATTTTCTATTACATTAGATAACTTGTTGTATAAATAATCTAAATTATCTGCCATTTTAAATAACCAAGTTGGGATATGCTTTCTTTTTGTAATTTGTGCAGATTGCCCTCTTTCTAATTCATTCCATCTTTCGTGCATAAATTTATAATATCTTGTTTGCCATTCAGATAAACTTTTTTGATTTCCTAATATACTTTTAGCAGATAATTTACCCTCTTTATTAATTGGACAAAATACTAAATGCATATGTGGAGTTTTTTCGTCCATATGAACTACAGCTGATATTATTCTATCTTCTCCTATTTCTGATTTCATAAATTCTGTTGCTCTTTCAAAATATTCCCTTTTTTCTTTTTCAGATAATTTATTTATAAATTCTGGTGAAGCTGTTATTAATGTTTCAACAAGTTTTATACTATCTTTTCTAGTTTTACATCCATATTTTTTTATTAATTCCTTTATTTTTCTCGAGTATGTGTATTGTGGTGCTTGTACTATATGATAATTATATTTTGTTTTGGTAATATCTATATCAGGGTTGCTTTTATATGCTTCTTTTTTTCTCTCATTATGTCTTTCACAACTAGCTACAGCACCTCCTTTATCTTTCTTAAATCTCATTATTGTATATGCCATTATTTCATTTCTCCCTTCATTTATTGCATTTCTTTGTAGCCCACGTTTTGATGACGATAATGACGATGAAATTACTATGACACCTTTATTTATTTTTCAATTTGCATTTTATTATCTCATATCAAAACGTGAGAACACTCATATGCTTACCTAGATGAGCAATTTTTGACTTTCAGCCAGTCAAAAATCACTCATCTAATTTTGTAAAATTTTAATATCTTCGCCGTCATTCATTGAGCTAAAATTTTTCAAAAAACGCATTTATGAGTGTAACACACTACACTTTTTACAAAAGTTGGTGTGCCAGATTTTCCATCTGGACTTCCTACAATGACGATTCAACCGCTATATAAATTTAGCGTCATCATCGTCATTGATGACATTATCATAAATGCTAATGTCATTTTTAGCTCTGCTCTGTAAGTTCATCAATATCTTTCTTCAAAGTTACTAAACGAGCTATACTTGTCCTAGATGTTGTAAAACTTATTTTATTATCCAATAAAATTGTTTTACTATATTCGTTTAAAACTTTAGTAAGATATTGTGGTGTTATATCTTTTTTATCTAATATTTCTAATAATTCCGTTGCAGTTCCCTGCCACATTATTTTTTCATTGATAAAAGATATAACATTACTTACTATCTCTGGAGCATTTTTCATTTCTAGTTCTTTTTGAAAAGACCTTTCTATTAAATTCCATCTACATTCTTCAAATCTTAATGTAAATGTTTGATATTCAAC
>CALXZT010000053.1 GCA_944393315.1 uncultured Clostridia bacterium | reverse complement strand
GATATTTTATTAAAAACATCACTATCATCTTGTTTTCTTAAATGATGAACTAATATAATTGCTAATTTATTTTTATCAGCAAATGCTTTTAATGTTGATATATCTCCATAGTCTGCTGAATAATTGACATCATTACTTTGTTTTCTTACTTTCTGAAGAGTATCTATAACAACTAATCTTGTATTAGGATATTGTTTTATTGTATTTTCTAATTGCATTACTAATCCATTCGTAATTTTATTTGATTCTATTGCTATATGGAAATTAGAATCTATCTCATCTGTTAACTTAAATAATCTTTTTTGTAATCTTGAATAAGTATCTTCTAATGCTAAATATAAAACATCACATTTATTTGTTTTTAAGTTCCAAATTTCTTCTCCTTTTGAAACTTTAATACACAAATCAAGCATTAACCAACTTTTACCTACTTTAGGAGCTCCACAAAACAAGTGTAATCCAACAGGCAATATCTCATCTACTATAAATTCATTTTCAGCTAGTGTTGTGTATAATAAATTATCTGCATTAATAATTTTTAAATCTTCCATGTTTCCTCCTTTCCAGCAAGTAGCTTTAAACGACAAAAAAGGCTTCGTTTTTTTTGAATTAAACGAAACCTTATATCAATATCTATATATTTAAAAATATCTCCCTAAAAAGCCATTAAATGATACAGAAGTTCCGTTTACTCTTACTGAAAAATTTTTGCTTACTTGCATAAAATTTTTCTTGACTTTTTTTGAATAAATATCAAAAAAGTCATAAGAGATACCTAGAAGCCTATTTAATCCGCAATAAACAAACGTACTTTCTTTGTAAAAAAGTATCTTTTAATAAGCCCAACACATATCTGTTTTTGGACATTATTATATTATTGTTTACTGTGAATTAAATAAGACATCTGTAGCACTTACGACTTACACATTACTTCTTTATACTTGTTGGACTTTTTACTCACTTAACCAACATAGGCCGACGAATCAAAGGGCCTCTTACACATTCTGGCTTCCGATCAGTAGGGAAAGTATTTTCTCGCGAAGTACTTTTTAGATTTTTAAAATCAGTCGCTATTTTATCATCAGGTTACATAGTGACTCAACCTACAACAGGGAAATATCTATATTTAATTTTTCAGTTGTATTCTTATCGAATACAACTATCTTATATCATCGTTTCCAAGATTTGTCAATCGTTTCGACAAAATTTCTCTAATAAATTATTTTACACCATTACAAACACTTACATATTTCTTCAAATTTATTTGCAGTTTCATTTTCCATTTTTTGTGTTACTCTTACATAAATATTATAAGTTATATCAATATTTCTGTGTCCTAATCTTTTTGAAACAGCTTTTATATCTGCACCTGATTCAATTAGCCTTGTAGCATGTGTATCTCTAAAATCATGAAATCTACAAGGAATACCTAATTCATAATGAATTACTTTAAAAGGGTATTTACAACTATCTGTTCCTTCATATACTCCATTATTTTTTATAAATACAAAATTTACTTCTGGTAAAGCAACATCTATTTCAGCGTATGCATTTACTATCTTTATTTCAGGTTTGTTATTATATGGGTTTATAACATTTTTCTTATAATGTTTCATATATGTATCTCCATAATTTTGCTTATGCATTTCTTGTTCTTCTTTATATTCTTTTAATGCATTAAGTAATGTATCTCCAATAGGAACAGTTCTATAACTTGTTTGTGTCTTACAAGTTCCAAAGTACCATACAGTAGTTGAATTACCACTTAAATGTCTCCCTTTTGTTCCTCCTGCTTGATTTTTCTTTAGTATATTTTTGTTTACACTAATTGTTTTATTTTTAAAATCAATATCATCCCATGTTAGAGCAAATACTTCTGCAATTCTTAATCCTGTACAATATGCTGTTAAAAATGCATAATATACACAATGATTATTTTTGAATCTATCTAATATCGTATTAATTTCCTCTGTTGTAAATATATGAGCTACATCTTTTGGTGGCTCGTCATATTTAGGTAGTTTTAAATTTGCAGCTGAATTTACTTTTACATATTCATTATCTACTGCATAATTAAATGAACATTTTAATACTTTCCTAATATTGTTCAAAAAGTTCTTACTATATGCTTTTTCTACATATATCTTATTTAAAAAATCTTGAAGCGTTGGTTTTGTTATTTGAGATAGTTTATAAAAGCCTAGATTTGGTTTTAAATGTGTTTTAACTATATTACTATATGCTTCTATAGTGTGATACTTTAAATTTATTTTACAATGATTATCTAGCCAATAATCTAAGAAGTCTGAATAGCTCATTTCGTTAGATACAAATTTCCTACCAGTATTTAAGTATTCATTATAAGCTATTGTTCCTTGTTTTAGTGCTTCTGCTTTTGTTTTAAAACCTGATTTTGTAATTCGTTTTCTTTTACCCTCAATTTTAGCAACATCAAAATTGTACTCATAAACATTTCCTCTCTTTCTTACATTTACCATTTTGTTTTTACCTCCAATCTGCAAATAACGATTGAACGAAAAAAAAGACTGGCATCTTTTACAATGTCAGTCAATATTAAACTTTTTTAATATTTTATATTTGTCGCCAAGTCTGTATTCATTGATAAATAAGCACTTTTAAGAAATTTTGGCGACAATTTTATTTTGTTTGGCGTCAAATTGGCGACAAATGCCTAAATTTCGCATTTATGTCAATCTATTTAAACCTCTGTCCCCCTTGCTATTACTGATTTTTTCCACAGCAGTTCTTATACTTCTTTCCACTTCCACATGGACATGGGTCATTTCTTCCAACTTTTGGTCCATTATTTACAACGGTTCTACTAATATCTGCATTTGCAGTATTTTGAATCTTTTGTCCACTATTGTCTAAACTGTTTAGTGCCTGAAGTGCGGCCCCTGTGATTTTAGCTGCTTCTTCCCTTCTAACTTCTTCTTGTTTGCGCAAATTCATAAGCATTTTAACTACATCTACTTTAATGTCTTCTATCATTTGTTCAAACATATCAAAGCCTTCTATTCTATATTGAACTACTGGATCTTTTTGTCCATATGCACGAAGACCTATACCGTTTTTTAATTCATCCATACTATCAATGTGATCCATCCATTTTTGATCAACTACTTTAAGCATTACAACTCTTTCAAGTTCACGTAATTGCTCGCTTCCAATTTCTTGCTCTTTTACGATATACTGTTTATGTGCTTGATTTTTAAGTTCTTCAATTATGGCATTAGAATCTTTAGAGTTCTGCTTTATGAACTCTTTTGTAGCCTCATAAACCTCTACTCCGAAAGTATTTCTAACTTCAGTAAATAATGCTTGAATATTTATTTCATCATGTCCGTCTCCAAAGTATGCTAAAACTATATTTTCTGCAACAGCATCAATCATTTTTGCAATATTATCACTTATGTTTTCTCCGTCTAATACTTGTCTTCTTTGTTTATAAATAATTTCTCTTTGAACATTCATTACATCATCATATTTTAATACATTTTTTCTAATTGTAAAGTTACGTCCCTCTACCTTTTTTTGAGCATTTTCAACTGAATTTGAAATTATTTTTGAGTCAATTGGCATATTTTCGTCAACTCCTAAAGAATTGAAAACTTTAGTTATTGCATCTCCACCAAATATTTTCATTAAATCATCATCTAATCCAATATAAAATTTAGATTCTCCTGGGTCTCCTTGACGTCCACTACGTCCACGTAACTGGTTGTCAATTCTACGTGATTCATGACGTTCTGTTCCTATTATTTTTAAACCTCCAACAGCAATTACTTTTTGTTTCTCTTCTTTAATTTGTTCATCAAATTTGTTTTCAAGATTTCTAAAAGTTTTTCTTGCTTCTAATATTTCTTGGTTATCTGTTTCATAATATGTGTTTGCTTCTTCTATTAAATATTCTGGGACTTTGTTTTTTCGCATTTCTTGTTTTGCTAAAAATTCACTATTTCCACCTAGCATAATGTCAGTTCCACGTCCTGCCATATTGGTTGCAATTGTTACTGCTCCAAACTTACCTGCTTGTGCTATTATTTCAGCTTCTTTCTCATGAAATTTTGCATTTAAAACCTCGTGTTTAATGCCTTGTTTTCCAAGTGCTCTACTTAGTTTTTCTGATTTTTCAATTGATACAGTACCTACTAAAACAGGTTGTCCTTTTGCATGGCTTTCTTTGATACTATTTATAATTGCATTAAATTTTGCATTTTCATTTTTATAAATTACATCATTTTGGTCAATTCTAGCTAGAGGCTTGTTTGTTGGAATTGATACTACATCTAAGTTATATATTTCTTGAAATTCCGCTTCTTCTGTTAGAGCTGTACCCGTCATTCCTGAAAGTTTTTCATACATTCTAAAATAGTTTTGAAAAGTTATTGTTGCTAATGTTTTAGATTCATCAGCAATTTTTACATGTTCTTTTGCTTCAATTGCTTGGTGCAATCCATTATTGTATCTTCTTCCATACATTATACGTCCAGTAAATTCGTCTACTATTAGTACTTCTCCATCTTTTACAATATAATCAATATCTTTTTTCATTATTCCATGAGCTCTTAAAGCTTGATTTACATGATGTACTAAAGTAGAATTTTCTATGTCATTGAAGTTTTCTAATCTAAATTCATCCTCTGCTTTTTTTATACCTTTTTGAGTTAGAGAAGCAGATTTTGCCTTTAAATCTACTATATAATCATAATTTTCGTTATCTTCAGCTTGTTGAATATTTTTAACATCTTCTTCTACAATTACTTTTGCCTTTAATCTTTTTACAAAGTCATCTGCTCTTTTATATAAATCTGATGATTGATTTGCTCTACCTGATATTATAAGAGGAGTTCTTGCTTCATCAATTAAAATACTATCTATCTCGTCTACTATTGCATATACTAGCCCTCTTTGAACTAATTGGTTTTTATAAATAACCATGTTGTCTCTTAAATAATCAAAACCAAATTCATTGTTAGTTCCATATGTTATGTCACATGCATATGCTTTTTGCTTATCTTTCGGATCCATCCTTGAAATTACTAGGCCTACAGATAACCCTAAAAATTTATATAGTTTTCCCATCCATTCACTATCTCTTTTTGCTAAATAGTCATTGACTGTGATTACATGTACGCCCTTTCCAGTTAATGCATTTAAATATACTGGTAACGTTGCAACTAGTGTTTTTCCTTCACCTGTTTTCATCTCTGCAATCCTTCCCTGATGTAGTACAATTCCACCGATAAGCTGAACATCGAAGTGTCTCATTCCTAATACTCTTTTTGATGCCTCTCTAACTACCGCAAATGCATCTGGTAATATATCATCTAAAGTTTTTCCTTCTTTTAGTTGTTCTTTAAATTCATCCGTTTTATTTCTTAGTTCACTATCTGTTAGTTTTGATATTGATTCTTCTAAATTATTTATTTTTTCAACTATTGGCATTATTCTTTTTACTTCTTTTTCACTATAAGATTTAAAAATTTTGTTAATTATACCCATTATCTAACTTCCTTTCAATTGTTAGTTTTATATAGTGCTTAATATATCATTGTTTTACTTTTTTTTCAATATTTTAGTAGGATTTTTGTGTAAATATTAGTAAGTTTTATCTATTAATACTTTTTATATAAAATGTCAAATTTCCTTTTAGAATATCTGGGCAATTTTATCATATATTTTAATATAAAAAATATTTAGTTTTAGGAGATTATTATGTTTATTTGTAATGTTAAAGTCAATGGTAAATTGTGGTTTAAAATTATTATGATATGTATGGGGCTTATTGTACTTGTTATATTTGCTTTATCTCTATATAGGCTATTTTTAGCACAAGAAGAAGTCATAAGTACAAATGATGAGATAATGCATTCTGATATTACGGAAATAATGCCAAACAATTATACTAATATTTTAAAAGCTGTCCATGAAAATATTGATTCATATATAGGAAAACAAATTAAATTTTCTGGTTATGTATATAGAGTTATAGATTTTTCTGATAATCAATTTGTTCTTGCAAGAAATATGATTGTAGATTCTCAAAGTTATGTAGTAGGATTTTTGTGTGAATATCATGAAATTCGCAATTTTGAAGATGGTACTTGGATTGAAATTACTGGCAAAATTTCTAAAGGGAAATATCACAATCAATATATTCCTATTATTAAGATTGATAGCATAAATAGAATTGAAAAACCGGAAGATGAATTTGTCTTACCTCCTCAAGATACTTATATACCTACTAGTGCTATTTTATAATAGTATCGAAAAACAGGTGTTTTGTACTGAATAAATATTTAATTTTTTCGGTACAAAACATCTGCTTTTTATAATATGCTTAATTTTATTCTCTATCTAAAATGGTCTTTACAATTCCCTGTTCAATAAGAGTTGAGAAAATACTTTTTATTATTATTAGTGCAATTGGTCCTACTAACATTCCTATAACTCCTAATAATTTAAATCCTGTATACATTGCAATTAAAGTAAAAATCGGATGAATTCCCAATTTATTGCTTACTACTTTAGGTTCTAATATCTGTCTAACCACACTCATTATAATCCATAAAACAGCAATTGCTACACCTAAATTAATATCCCCATCTATAGCCGATATTATCGCCCATGGAATCATCACAGTTCCTGAACCAAGTATAGGAAGTGCATCCACAAAAGCTGTAACTAGAGCAATTAATAATGGATATTTTACATTTAATCCAGCAAACATAAAAATATAAAAACCTGCTAAAGAAATAACAAAAGAAACAAAAACCAAGGTAATTTCCGCCTTTAGATATGCTCCTAAACTTTGCGTTATTTCTTTTATATGTTGTCCTACTTTTTTGACCCAACTTCGTGGCATATGATGTTCTGCAAAGTCTAAAATATATATTTTATCTGTACAAATAAAATATAATGAAAGTATTGTTATAACTAAATATATTGCAATTGTTGGTATTTGAGTTAGGACATTTACAGTGTCACTTAAAAATTTTGTTCCCCATGCATAAAGTTTGTTTAAAATTTCTTGAGATGAATTTTGTATGATAGATAATAATTCATCAGATAATTTGATTTTTGATATATCTAAACTGTTTACTATTTCTTGCACTTTTATGTAAGCCTTTTGAGTATAATCATTTAATCCTTGTAATAAACTAGCTGATTCTGAAACTAAAGTTGTTATTCCCCAAATTAGTCCGTGCAATTATTATTCCAAAAGTTATTATAAATATAATTATTGAACTTAGTTTTCTTGTTAAGTTTAATTTTTTCATTAAAAATCTTATGGCTGGCTCCATCATTGTGGAAATTAGAAATGCGATGAGAAATGGCATATAAAATATAGCACATTTATATCCTAAATATATTCCAATTGTTACTAAAACTACATATGAAATTCGTTTGAATACGCTTGACCAATATCTTATATTTTCTGCCATTTCATATCACCTCTTAAACATACTATTTATTGTTTTTTACTTGTCCATTACATTCACAAATATTTGAGATTGTATTACAAACTTCTTGCTTTCCAATTTCTTTATCATAATGTGCTAAATCACCTATAGTTAAAATACCCACTACTTTATTATTTTCAAGTACTGGAATTCTTCTTACTTGATTTTGAGACATTTTACATTCTGCATCATACACATCTTCTTCTGGGGAACAAGTACAAATATTTGTTGTCATAATTTCTGAAACAGGAGTTGTTTTTGTGTTTTTATCACATCCTACACCTCTTAATACTATATCTCTATCTGTGATTATTCCTACTAAGCAATTATTTGCATCACATATAGGTACACATCCTATTTTATTTGTTTCCATTAATTTAGCAATATCATAAATAGTAGTTTCTGGTTTAGCTGCCCAAACCTCATTACACATACAATCTTTTACCTTCATTTTATTTTTCATCCTTTCAACTTATATTTTTAAGTCTGCTAAAAAAATCGGGTTCTTATATATTTTAATCCGAAAAAAAAATTATATGCATATAAAGTCAAATCATTTTTTAAATATTAATTTTATAATGTAAACTGCATAAAATAAAGAAAATTGTTAAACAAATAAATTATTATTAAACCTATTTAAATTTTCTGGCCTTCCTAATAATTCCCTAATTAACAAAATCCTAATCAAGTCGTTAAGAACATAATTATTAGGTTTAGAAACTTTTTCGTGTCTATTGCTATCTCTCGTTTCTGAAAAACTTACATCATCTGCATTAAAATTAGAATAAACATCTTGTATCATCTCGTTTATTGTTTCTTCTGTTATTGGTTTTGTGTTTCTCATACAAGCAGTCTGAATCATTGGATATATCAATTTATATAATTCTGGATAAAATTGTTCTAGTTTTATATTAGTTGTATTTTGAAAATTGCTATATAAATTAATCATATTATCTTGGAAATCTAATCCTCTTTTAGATGTTCCTCCAATCATATAATTTATGTATTCTTGATAAACATTATTATACATAAAAAAACCTCCTTACAAACTTTTACAATATAATATGTTTGTATGAAGGTTTTGTGTTAAATTTTATTTACTAAATTTTTAAATTTTTCTCCTCTATCTGCAAAGTCCTTGAACATATCAAAGCTTGCACTAGCTGGTGAAAATAATACTATTTGACCTGGTTTTGCATATTTTTTAGCTTTGCTTACAGAGTCTTCTAATGAATCACACATATATATATTTAAATTTTTATTTTGTTTTTCTAATTCAGTTTTAACTGCTTCATATATTTTTCCAGAAGTTTGACCTATAAGAATTAAGGTTTTTACCTTTTCTACTATTGGTTTCGCAATTGGAGTATAATCTAAATTTTTATCATATCCGCCAGCAATTAACACGATTTCTTCACTATAAGAATTTAGTCCTGCAATGGTTCTTGTTGGTGATGAACTTACTGAATCATTATACCATTTTACACCATCTATCTCTCTTACTAGTTCTAATCTATGTTCTACACCTTGGAAATCTTTTATAGCTTCATATGCCACATCTGAATCAACTAGAGTTTTTGTTGCTGCAAGTGCAGCACATATGTTTTCAAAATTATGGACTCCTCTTAATTTAATATCTTTTACATTTAAGATATGTTTACGAATTCCCGCTTCACTTTCTTTTATTATATTATTATCTACTATAAAGCCATCTTCTAGTTTGGTTTTGCTACTAAAATAAATCACCTTTCCTTTTGCTTCTTTATTAAATGTTTTGGTTATTTCATTATCATAATTAATTATTAATATTCCTTGTTCATTTTGATATTTAAATATATTTTTCTTGGCTTCAATATATTCTTCATAGTCTTTATGTATATTTAGATGATTTGGTGATATGTTCGTTATTACAGAAATGTCAGGGCTTACCTCCATTCCCATTAATTGAAAACTACTTAGCTCTAAAATTATTATATCTTCTGGACTCATCTCTTTAATACGTGTAAATAATGGCTTTCCTATATTTCCCCCAACAAAGCAATTGTATCCAGCGTGTTTTAATATTTCATATATTAAAGTAGTTGTGGTTGTTTTTCCATCACTTCCAGTTACTCCTATTACTTTTTATGGAGTCATTTTTAGAACAAGTTCTATTTCTGAAGTTATAATTGCTCCATTTTTTTCCGCTTCTACTAATTCTGGTATAGTTGGTAAACAGCTTGGAGATCTAAAGATTAGTTCAAAACCTTTTAGTTTTTCTAAATAATATTGACCTAGCGAAAATTCAAAAGAATATTTAGTTATTTTGTCCATTGTTTCTTTTGGAATCTCATCTATTGTTCTT
>CALXZT010000052.1 GCA_944393315.1 uncultured Clostridia bacterium | reverse complement strand
ATATCATTTGTTACTATATCCCAAATAAGATTTAATTTTATTCCCTCATAATCATGAACGATTTTGTTTCTTAAATTTTTTATAATAATCCATTCTATATTAGGATATTTTTCCATTGTCTCTTGACTTATATTCTTAACTAATTCACCTATTTGGCTAATCGCAAAAATAGTTGCATCTACTTTTTCCTCATTACTTGAAAATGATTGAAAATCGCACCCGTCAGTATATCTCAATGCTTTATTTATATATTCTATCATCTTTTTTAATGACATATATTCTTTATTTTTCATATACAACAACTCCTGTTTCTTTTATTTCCTTGTCAATTGCTGAATCTTCTATTATTTCATATTTTTCAAATCCATCAATATTTTTTTTCAATTTTTCTTCTATTTGGCATATTAATTTTAATAGTGCAAATCCCTTTAATTCTGCATTTGTATCTATTATTAAATCCACATCACTTTCTTTTGTTGCTTCGTGTTTTGCATAAGAACCAAATAGTATTACCTGATATACAGGTTTATCTCTTAAAAATTCTTTCAATATTTTTTTTATTTCATCAATTGTATATATTTTTTCACTCATAGTATCACTCCTTTGCATTTTTTCTTATTGTATCATATTTTTTAATAATTTCATATACCTTTTAATCTTTTTATAAAATAAAACAATGATATTTTAAATTCATATAAATCTTAACAATATCATTGTTTTAAATATTAAAAAAATCCTAAAATAACTTGTTTTTAATTTCTATCATAAAAGTAATTGTTACCATGCACAATTTATTGTAAATGCTACCTTTTTTTCCTCTGTTTGGACATTATATATTGGAAGTTTAACTGTAACATTTGATGAAGTCTCTATTATTTCACGATTTGCAGTTAAATTTGCAACTCCAAATAATGTTATTACTGTCAGTACTGATACTACATATGCTAATATTTTTCCTTTATTTAATATGATAAACATAATAATTCCTCCTAAAATAAGCTATTTAATTTATATGCTTATTCTAGAAGGAATATGTTTTATAGCTTGTTATCTTTCTTCTTTTCTTTTTTGTGAAATATACACAAACTTACTTAAAATAATACTTGGTACAATTTTTGATGCAAGTGCTGTTAATTTTATTGTTACTCCTGGTATTATCATAAATTTATTCTTTAGCATTTTTCTTATTGTAAATTTTGCTACATATTCACTTGAAAATGAAGGTAATCCAAACTTAACTCCAGCTACATTATTAAAATTAGTATTTACCGGCCCTGGACATAATACACTTATTTTAACATTAGATTTTTGTTTCTTCAATTCTTCTCTCAAAGATTGGCTTAAACGTAATACATAAGATTTTGAAGAATAATATGCTACCATAAGTGGACCCGGTAAAAATCCTGCTATAGAAGCAACATTTAGTATGTTTCCTCTATCTGCTCGTTGCATATCTTTTAAAAATAATTTTGTTAATATATGCACTGCCGTAATATTTGTATTTATTAAATTAATCTCTTTATCTAGATTTGTTTCAGTAAAAAATCCAAATTCTCCAAATCCTGCATTATTAATTAAAACATCAATATTTTTAAAATTATTTTTTACTTCTTCATGTAGTTTTTTGCAGTTTTCATAATTAGCTAAATCCATAGGAATTACTGTAACTTCTACATTTAATTCTTTTTTTAACTGTTCTAGTTTTTTATTATCTCTAGCTACTAATATTAAACTATATCCTCTTTTGGCTAATTCCCTTGCAATATCTCTTCCTATTCCTGAAGATGCTCCTGTAACTAATGCTAATTTTTTATTTTTTTCCATGTAAAATTACCTTCTTCTTAAAGTTTTTACAAATTCTTTTTCTTTGTTTGATACTCTATATGATTCTATTATTTTTTGAATTGCTTTATTATGTGTAAAATCATCCAATTTATTATTTCTTAAATATTTTAAAGTTTTTTCTTTCTGTTTAATATAGCTAACAGATAACAACCACGCAATTGCCATTTGTACATAATATTTGTCAGATTTTATTTTACTTATATTTTGTATTACATTATCTATATATTTGTCATTTAAGTAATAGTCCAAATACATTACAAGAGCAAATCTTACTTCAAATTCTTCCTTGGAGTTTATATAATTTTCTAGAAAGTCCCACATTTCTTTTTGAAATTTACTAGCTATTTTTAAACTACTACAAACTACATCACACACAGCCCAACTATCTATTTTAGGTATAAATTTTTCTAAATATTTTTTAGTTTCTTCAATTGAAAGTTTTGACATTCCAATTAATAATCCTTGTATGACTTTTTCTTCATATAAAGTTATATCTTCAAGTTCTAAATATTCTTTTGAATTTGTTTTTGCTAATTCTTTAGCTATCATTCTTAATTTAGGAACTCGAACTCCTATTATGTTATCAACATTTGGACACAATGAACTGTGAAATTGTTTATATTTTAAATCTTGAATTTTATACAGTTTTTGTCTTATTTCTTCTTTTATCATCTATATGCTTTTCCCTTTTTTATTTAATTCTTCTCTTATTATTTTTATTACTTCTTCTGTTTCTTCTTCTATACTCAAATTCGTTGAGTCTAAAAGAATTGCATCCTCTGCTTTTACAAATGGTGCTATTGTACGCTCTGTCTCTAATTTGTGTCTTTCTATTAGTGATTTTAATATTTCTTCATATGGTGTATTAAATCCTTTTTCTATATTTTGTTTATATCTTCTTCTTGCTCTTTCTTCTAGTGAACATTCTAAAAATATTTTTACATCTGCATTAGGGAATACTACTGTTCCTATATCTCTTCCTTCCATTATTATGTTTGCATTTTCTCCCATTTTTTGTTGTATTGGTGTCACTTTGTCCCTAACCTCTTTAATTGCTGCATATTTTGCAACGTTTTCATCAACTATTTCTGTTCTAATTTCTTTTGTGACATCTTTTCCATTTAATAAAGTAATTTGATTACTTCCTTCTTTTTTTAATTGTATGTCTATATTTTTTAAAACTTCTGCTATTTTTTCTAATTCATCTGGATTAATATTTTTATTTAAGCAATCTAAAGTCACACATCTATACATTGCTCCTGTATCTATATTAATCAAACCTAATCTTTCTGCTACTAATTTTGTTATTGTTCCTTTTCCACTTCCAGCTGGTCCATCAATTGCCACTACTATTCCCATAATAATTCCCTCCTACTTAAAATGCACAATTTGAAATTTTTTCAAGTTGTGCTACTTATTTTTGAGTCATTTAGTTTTAGTTTTCATTTGTCAAAATAAAAGCTGTCGCTATATGCCTAGTTCTATGGTTTCCACTTGCATCTACTGGATCATTTATTATTTCATGATTTAATGTCATAGCGCTTGATGTTCCACCATCTAAGTTTGCTGCATTATATGCACCATAATTTTCCATGATTTCTATTAAATCCTTTATAGTTGCTCCTGGCATGGTAAGTCTTCTACCATCTAATACCAAAAATAAAACTGTACCATCTTGTCTTTGTCCTATAACTGTTCGTGGTGCCGTTCCCCAGCCACCATTACCTGAAATTTTTGCCGACTCACCATTTACTATAAGAAATGGTGCAAAAGTTACTGCATCCCTAATTTCTAATGATTGTGCTCTTGAAACTGACATTTTTCCAAGTACTAATTTATTGTCTTTGTCAAATCCTATAAGTCCTCCCCCAACTGTATTACCATTATTTGCTATAACTTTTCCATTTGACATTACTATTCCTAGTGGTGTTGAACCATTACCTTTACTGTTTTCATCTAAAAATCCGCCTCCATTTATTGCTATCACTGCATCATTTTGCTTAGATATATCTGTTAAATATTGTCCTGAATTTCCTATGTATTTTGAGTTTGCAACTTTAATTTTTGATGGATCATATATCGCTGCTAAAAATCCCTTATATCCTTTTCCTTCTATTTTTATTATTCTATAGTCTTCACCCTCTGCATAAATATTATACTCTTCTTTGTCTAGATTTTTTGCATATAATTGCTTTTCAAATTCATTTTTATATTCTTTTTGTTCTTCTGGTTCATTAATTATAATTAAAGCTGTATCAGTAGTTTCATCAGTATCTTCTATTTTATTTTTTGATAAAACTTCATTTATCGTCTCTTCGTCAAAAAACCATTCAGCTAAATATTTGTGTGACATTGTTGTCATCGCTGTTGTTATCCACCAATCTCTAAAGGTTGTTATTGGTCCATAAAAAAGTATTAATAATGTAATTACTCCTAAAGTTATTAATATTAAGATTGTAACTAGTATCTTTTTCCAAATTGGTGTTTTTTTATTTTTTTCTACTTCGCTTATTGTCTTTTCTATTTTTTTATCTTTTGTTACATTAATTGTTTTATGTATTTTATTTATTATCTCTTTTTCCTCTATAGCTTCTGTTTTCAATTTGTTGTTTCCTTTCTCCTATAGTTTCCCCTTTTATTTTCTAAATTATTGTAGTATAGATAGTATTTCTGTTTTATCTACTAACCCTACTATCCTATTCACTTCTCTTCCATCTTTTATTACTACCAATGTTGGTATAGACATTATGTTATATTTTATTGCTAAATCTTGTGCTTCATCCACATTTATTTTAACAAATTTTGTGTCCTTATTTTCTTTTGCTACTTCTTCTATTATTGGAGATAACATTTTACAAGGTCCACACCAATCTGCATAAAAGTCTACTAATACTGTTTTATTTTCTTTTAACACTTCCTTATTAAAATTGTCTTCTGAAATTTTTAAAACCTCCATTTTAATCTTCCTCCTTATTTATTAAACTAGTCGTATTTTTACCACTTTGTTTTTTTACTATTCTTTTTTTTAATAACTTCTTTATTTTATTAATTTTTTATTTCAATAAAAAATAGTTATATTTTTCTATTTTATTTATATAATATAATAAAGCTAATTAAAGATATTGTACTATAACATTTTTACAATTTTTCTATTGACAATGTAATTCTTAAGTAGTATAATATTTTTATTATATATCGCGGGGTGGAGCAGTTGGCAGCTCGTTGGGCTCATAACCCAAAGGTCGAAGGTTCGAGTCCTTCCCCCGCAACCAAATTATTATTAGCTTTCGTAGAGTTATCTGAAAGCTTATTTTTTTTTACTATTTTTTATATTTATATTATAACTTTATTTTTTTTTGTTGTAAATATTTTTATTTATTTTTTAAATACATATTAATTGTTTAATATTTTCGAATTTATTTTCTCCTATTCCAGAGACGTTTTTTATTTCTTCTATACTCGAAAAATTTCCATTTTCTTCTCTATACAAAATAATTTTTAAAGCTATTGAAGGTCCTATTCCAGGTAAAGTTTCTAACTCTGTTTGAGTTGCGTTATTAATATTAATTAATGATTTATTTGCTTTTTCTGTATTATTTGGCTCCATAATTACATTATTTCCACTTTCTTCCGTAATATAATCTTGCGTAAAATTAGTATTTTCTTTTTCAGCATTCTTACTAGGTATATAGATTTGCGTACCATCTGTTAATTCATATGCAAGATTAATTTTTTCCGTATCTGCATCATCTGTAAATCCTCCTGCTTTATTTACTGCATCTATCACTCTAGCACCTTTTTCTAATTCTATTACTCCCCAATTATTTACCTCTCCTGTTATATGTACTATTATCATTTCTTTATTTTCCGTAGATTCTTCCCTTTTATTATCTTCTAGTTGAGTTTGCTGTTTTTTAGTTTCCTCTTCATATGTTATAAGTTCCTCTAAATTAGAACTTTCCTCAAGCTCTTTATAGATGTTACTATTTTTATAATATATATAATATACTACTAATAATAGAATTATTATTACTATCAATATTATTTTTTTATTAATATAAATTTTTTTTCTCATAAAATCATCCTTTCTTGTTGAATTTTATTTTAAAGTACGATATAGTATACTAGATACATGCAATTTTAGTATTACGGAGGTAAGTGTGAAAATAAGAAGTTTAATTAAAATAGTTATTATATTTTTTATATTGAATTTTACTCTATTTTGTAGTTACAGTAATGCTACATCTTTGGAATTATATTCTGATGCTGCAATTTTAATTGAGAAAGATACTGGCAAGGTATTGTATTCTAAAAATGCAGAAGAAAAAATGTACCCTGCAAGTACCACAAAAATATTAACAGCAATACTTGCCATAGAGCATTTTTCTTTAGATGAGAAATTAACAGCAAGTTATGATGCTGTAATGGCTATACCTTCTGGGTATTCTAATGCCGCAATTCAGGTTGGGGAAACTCTAACAGTCAGAGAACTTTTAGAAGTGTTTTTAGTTCATTCTGCAAATGAAGCAGGTTATATTTTAGCTGAAAATATTTCTGGGTCTATTTCTGAATTTGCCAATTTAATGAATAAAAAAGCTGAAGAAATTGGATGTAAAAATACACATTTTACAAATCCTAGCGGATTGCAAGATGAAAATCATTATACAACTGCCTATGATTTAGCTTTAATTGCAAAATATTGTATGAATAATGATACTTTTAGAAGTCTTGTCTCTATGCCTTCTTGCACAATTGCAGCTACAGATAAATCTGAGGAGAGATACTTTAAAAACACAAATGATATGCTAAATCCGAGCTCTCAATATTATAATGAGAATGTTATAGGAATTAAAACAGGTTATACCTCTCAAGCTCAAAATTGTTTAATTTCTGGGATACAAAAAAATGGTATTGAATTAATATCTGTTGTTTTAGGCGCACCTGCTTCTGCCCGGTGAAAGCGGAGCCAGTGGTAAATATACTGATACACAAACCTTATTTGATTACGGAACAGAGAATTTTAGTACGAAAAATGTATTATCTGCTAGTCAAGTTGTCACTCAAGTCGAGGTTAAACATGCTACTGAAGATACTAAATTACTTGATTTAGTATCTGAAAAAGATATTAATATTTTTACTAATAATTCGCTTTTTGAATCGTTAAATCCGAAAATTACTATTAATGAAAATATTTCTGCACCAGTTACGGCAAATACTGTTTTAGGTACAATTACTTATGATATTGATGGAATAACTTATACTAGCAATTTACTTGCAAAAAATGATGTAACAGCTAATGTATTTCTAGAAAATTTATTAAAGATAATTTTTGCTATAGTTATTTTGATTATTGTATATGAATTAATGTATTCAAAAAGAAATAAAAAAAATAATAATAATAAAAAGAATAAGAATAGAAAATCAAATGAAAAATATTTATATGGAAGAGTAAAGTATTAATATTTTTTATAAGTGATTTTTAGTTAAGTTTTTTGTAATTATTAATATGTGATATAAAAGAAAAGTGGTTTTTCCACCTTTCTTTTATTTATTAAAATCATTTCCAATTATTATGGTTATATCGGCATTACTTGCTGTGCTTTCTGTAGTTAAAACTGTTCCTATGCCTAAAGTTTCTTTTATCTTTTCTGCTACTGCTTCATCAGTTTGTCCATTTGCTATAATAGTAGTATAAGTTGAATTCGTTGTTGGTCCTGTTTTTGTTATACTATAATTTTTCTGCTTTAACATTGTCGTAGCAGCTGTTAAATTACTGTTTGCATTTGTTCCATTTAATACCTCTATTTTTATTTTTGAATTTTCTGAGGTATCTTCTTGTTGTATCTCTTGTGGTTCTTCCTCTGCTTGTTCTGTTTCAAACATTTGTTTTATAAGTTCAGATACTTTTGTTTTATCTGGTTTGAAAAACCATAATCCATTTATTATTTGATTTGTTCCTGGTAAAGAACCTGTTTGAATATTTTCCGTATTAAACTCAATTGCATATGGAAGATAATCTTTTATAGTTGATAATGTTACATTAGTTTCTATATATTCATATGCAATGTCTATAATCTCTCCTAACTTCATTATGTTTTTTAATTGTATTGTTTGTTTTACAACTTGAGTTATAAATTCTCTTTGAGTTCTCATTCTTCCTATGTCATTATCTCCATATGATGAAGGATAAGATGTTCCATCATTGTTATGCCTGAATCTAACTAAATTTTCTGCTTTTTCACCATCTAGTAATTGTACTCCTGCTTTTAGATGTATATGCAAATCTTGGCTTGAATCATCATAATCCATATCAATTGGAACATTAAACTCAACTCCTTCAATTGTATCTACTAATTTTATCAGTGCTTCTGTATCTACTACAACATAATATTGTAAGTCTAGACCAGTTAAATCATTTACGGCTGATAGAATTTTATCTGTACTAGTTTGATAAAGTGCGTTTATTTTATTATAAGAATTTGCTGTAGCTTCGCTTTTCCCTACAAATGTATCCCTAGGGATTGAAAGCAATGAAGCCTTTTGTGTTTTAGGGTTATATGATGCTACCATTATTGTATCAGTAAGTACAGCAGAGGTATCTGTGCTTACTCCTAATACTAATACTCGTAGTTCATCAAGATTTTTTAATGTTTCTTGGTCATGTCCCACAACAGTGGCTATCATATTTGAAAGCCCCCAACCATTTTTATATCCACTGTATACTACGAATCCTCCTATTGCTAATATTAATATTAATATTATTAATAGAAAAATTTTTAATACTCTAAACTTTTTTTTGCCCTTTTTATTTAATTGTTTTTTCTCTTGTTTCTTCAATTACATTCACTCCTAATATTCTAATAATTCTTATATAGTATAGCAAAAAATTTTTTAAATATCAACTATTAAACCACGTTTTTAAAATATTATGTTTAGTAATATATTATTTTGATACATAAATTTTGTAATAATAGAGCCATCTATTGCTGACAAAATATTGCTATTTGCAGACATTGAAACTATAAGAAACATTATTGCAAGTATTACATATATTAATGCTAATCCTCTAAGTATTCCATAAAGTATTCCACCTAATTTATTAAATTGTTTAATAATTGGTAGATTTGTAATTACATCTGAAATAAGTACCAATAAAATTAATACTAATCGTGTAGCTATAAATAATCCTACTATTACTAATATATTTATTATTCTAACTGAAATTTCTTTTGCAGCATTTTCTACAATTTCATTTTGAGTTTGTGTAACTGTATTATCTATGTATTCTTGCATATTTTCTAAAATATTATCTTTACTTTCTTCATCACTTTCTTCTAATTTCTTTGTTCCATTTTCTATTATGACACCTTCAATTTTTTCATCTAATTGTGTATTTTCAATAATTAAATTTGATACTGGTTTATAAAATACTAATGTTATAATCACTGCAATTAAAAATGCGCATAATTTTACCGCTACTTTAACAAGCCCTTTTTTATATCCTAAAATAATACTTAAAGCCATAATGAATATTAAAATAATATCTAAAATAATTCCCATTTTTCTTTACCTGTTAGTTTTAACTAACATATCTCCTTTCTATTATAAATCTATAATTTCGATTTTATCTCTGTAGATTACTCCAGCTATTTTATTTGAAATTATAACCTTGTTTATTTCTTGTTCTGATATGTATTTTTTCATAAGCCATCCATTTGTATTTATTATATGTAACTCTGTTCCAAAATTCAGAGCAATCACGTTTTCAAATGTATTAATTTCTTTTGCTATTTCTTCTGTTTCATAATTTTTTACTTTATTTGTTGTAATATTAGTTATATTTACACTTGAATTTGATGCATATTCTCCTGTTTCTTTTTCTTCTATTATTACTATGTTATTTTTTAATTCAATTGATGCAAAAGTTATTTTATTATTCCCTAATTCTAATATACTTTTGTCTTTATTTTCCTCAATAATATTAATTGAATCATTGTAAACACATAATAATTTTTCTTTATTTTGGTATTCTATGTTTGTTATTAATTTTCCTACTTGTGCGGAATATGTATTAACAATAGAATTATTTGGATCTGTTTTAGCTTTTTCTATATCTATTATTTTAATGCTTGACTGAATTAATACTCCTGTAATATCAAGTTCTGCTATTGCTAAAAATTGGTTGTTTTTTGAAATACTTATATCAACAACATTATTACTTGCAACATATGTTTTTAATAAACTTTTTCCTTCTAAATTATAAATATTAATAATATTTTTATAACTTATATCTGAAATTACAATTCCCACATAACCATTTTCATTGATTTGTACTTCAGATATTTTTCCTTCAATTTGATTATTCCATAGTAATTGCTTACCTTCTAATA
>CALXZT010000051.1 GCA_944393315.1 uncultured Clostridia bacterium | reverse complement strand
ATAGGGGTATAGTGTTAATGGTAGCACATCGGTCTCCAAAACCGCTTGTGAGGGTTCGAATCCTTCTACCCCTGCCAAGTTATAACTTAGCAGAAATTGCTAAGCTTTTATTTTTCATATTTTATTTTAGTACAATTCCTTGAGGTGGTCTTTATTAATAAAATTCTTTTTTTTATTATTTTTTTTATAATTTTTATCTCTATATTTTTTATTCCATTTTTTTCTTTCAGTTATAGTAATATTTCAAACTCTGATGAATTTATATTTATAGATACATCAAATAAATATATTTGGCCTATACCTGGCTATATGAGAATAAGTTCATATTTTGGAAAACGTAATGCCCCAACTGCAGGTGCTGCAACATATCATACAGGCATAGATATTCCTGCGCCTGAAGGCACTTCACTTTTTGCAGTTTGTGATGGCGAAATTACATTTACTGGTTTTTTAGGTGGTGGTGGTTATACGATTACTTTAGAGGCTGAAAATGATAATGTTAAATTTACTTATTGTCATGTTTCCCCAAATTATATAGTTTCAAAAGGTGATAAGCTTGATAAAGGCGATCTAATAGGATATGTCGGTCCTAAATATGTTTATGGTGTTTTAGGTAATCAATATTCTGATGAAAATGGTATTCCTACTAATGGTGCGACAACAGGTTGTCATTTACATTTTGGCTTTAGAATAAATGGAAAATACTACAATCCCCTAGACTTATTTTCTTTTACCTGACTTATTTATAAAAATTGCTATTTTTCTTTATTTTTCTTTATTTTAGTGTTATAATCTTTATATCAAAGGAGAATAAAAATGAATACAAAACTAATTGCTAAAAATCCAACTGCATATCACAATTACAACATTAAAGAAACAATTGAAGCAGGAATTGTGCTTTCTGGTACAGAAATTAAATCAATTAGAAACGGTAAAGTAAATTTAAAAGATAGTTATGCTAATATAAAAGATGGTGAATGTTTCATCTATGGAATGCATATTAGTCCTTATGAATTTGGAAATATATATAATAAAAATCCTTTACGTGATAGAAAACTTTTACTTTCTAAACGTGAAATTTTCAAGCTTTTTGGTATGATTAAAAAGCAAGGATATAGCTTAATACCAGTTAGTTTATACTTTAAAGGTTCTTATGTAAAAGTTCAGCTTGGTATTGGTATTGGTAAAAAACTTTATGATAAACGCCAAGACATAGCAAAAAAAGATGCAGAAATGAAAATTAAAAAAGCTCTGATTAATAATCAAAAAGGACGATTTTAGAACAAAATTCACAACTTTAATTTAACATATTTATAAAATACCTCAATATAATTTATTGAGGTATTTTCATGAAAAAAATTAAAATGTTTATTTTAAATTCTCTTATATTGCTTGCAAGTTCAATAATTTTACAAATTATTGGTATATTTTTTAATGTCTATATTTCTAATAAAATCGGTAGCGAAGCAGTAGGTGTCTTTACTTTAGTAATGTCTGTATATTTGTTTGGAATTACACTTGCTACTTCTGGGATTAATATTGCTGCGACACGAGTAATTTCTGAAGAATTAGCATTGGCTAATGAATCTGGTGTAAAATCAGCTACTAAAAAGTGTATCATCATTAGTTTAATAACCGGATTAATTGCAAGTTTAATATTTTTTATTTTTTGTGATTTTATTGTGTCTAAATGCTTACATAATAAGGTTTCTCATAAAGTTATTTATACATTATGTATTGCTTTGCCATTTATCTCAATGTCTTCAGCTATAAATGGTTACTTTGTTGCAGTAAGAAAAGCATATAAAAATGCAATGGCAAAGTTTTTTGAAGAATTTGTTAAAATTACTGCTACAGCTATGATTTTAAATATATTTATGCCCTCTGGTTTAGATTACATGTGTCTTTCTCTTATTATAGGAGATGTGGTTTCTGAGGTTTTGTCTTTTTTATTTATTTATGTATTATTAAAAAAAGATAAAAATTACTCGAAATCTTTTAGGTTTTTAAGTACCTCATATACACCTAGAATTTTGAGAATATCACTTCCTGTTGCATTTACCTCTTATATAAAATCAGGTCTTTCAACTCTAAAGCAAATTATTATACCAATTTCACTAGAAAAAAGTGGACTTGGGTGTAGTTTGGCTTTAAGCAATTATGGAATAGTAAATGGAATGGCAATGCCAGTTATAATGTTTCCAAGTGTTTTTATAAACTGCTTTGCTAATCTACTCGTTCCTGAATTTTCAAGGTATTATGTAAAAAAAGACTCTAAAAGAATTAAACAAATGTCAACATTTATACTTGTTTCGACTTTAATATTTTCGTTTTTTGTTTGCGCAATTATATTTTTTCTTGCTGAGCCTATTTGCCAGCTATTATATAAACACCATAATATTTATCAGTATGTTAAAATATTATCTTTTCTTATTCCTTGTATTTATTTAGATTTAGTAGTAGATAATATTTTAAAAGGTTTAGATGCCCAAGTTAGTGTTGTATTTATCAATATAGCAGATTGTTTAATTACAATATCTTTTATTTATTTTGTTGTTCCCGCTTTAGGCTTTTTTGGTTATATATTGTCCATTTTTGTAAGTGAAATTTTTAACGTTATTATTAGTTTATCTAGGTTATTACTCTTAATACACAAGAATAAATGATTTTGTTTTACTAAAGTGTTTTTATGATTTTGCTTTTTTTATGAAACTTCCACTAGTATAAATTAATGAAGTTACATATACTAAAAGTATTAATGGTGTAGTTAATTTTCCCATAGGAAATCTTACTATTGCTAATATGCTTAATAATACTAATTGTGACAAAACTATTATTAACACTGATTTTATAATTACTTTTTTCACTCCTAATTTACGATATAATATTGCATAATATACTAATATAACCAATGTTACTACTATGGTTGGAATAATATAAGGTTTTAGGAAATCTCTTAAACGAGCATTTTCATTACTGTCTATTGTGATTTTTGAAGCATCTAATAACTGTGTTGGTTCTTCTCCTTCTGTTGTTGCTTCTTGAGGAAATAACTCATTTACTTTTTCTACTATGCTATTTTTTTGTTCTTCTGATATTTCCTCCGCAGTTATCTGTACAGAATCTTGGAATATTTCTACTACTTGTACGATTGATTTTCCTTTTCCAAATACTTCATCTGCCTTTTCCTGTATTTTTGATACATCTACTGTCTCTCCTATAGCTAACTCTATTTTTTTATTTGCTCTATATTTTAATTCAACATTAAAACCTTTAGTAGCGACCAATACTATTCCAGCTATTATTATTATTGCTAGTACTATATAGAAGAAAATTTTCTTTGGATCTTTTAATTGTTTCATTTTTTGTATTCTTTCCTTTCTTTTTTATTTTTTTAACAAAGCCCTTGTTAATGTAAAGTGATATATTACTGTTAATAATAATCCCCAGAACATTGTCATTCCAAAACTTGCTATGTTTGTCCATCTGATAAAGCTAAATGCAAGTATAACTGCTATAACAGGTATTAATTGTATACCCATTTCTTTAAAGGCTTCTATAATTGTTGGTTTCGTTAAAAGTTTTTGTAGTAATAAATAATTTATTATTAAAATTATTAATATTCCTGTAATTCCTTCTAATGATATTACCACATTAGCATATCTTAAAACTAGTAAATATACTGCTATAAATCCAATAAATGATATAGCTGTAAGTAATGCTGGTATTTTATATTTTACTACTAATACTGTCAATGCAATTATTATTAAAATAGAGATTGCTACTATAAATGCTATTTTTACTTGTTCTGTTATTTCTGAATATACATATGTATTGCCAGTTAATTCATATTTTATTGGTAATGGTCCATTGTTTAAAAGGCTTGCAATTGCATTTCCACTAATTACTGCTTCTTGTATTTTTGTTGTATTTGTTGTTGCTGTATTTAGTGATAACTGAAGTCTTCCTTCTGTAATTGGAGTATCGAAACTTGATGAGACTAATTCTGTTCCATCAATCATTAATGCTAATTTTGGTTGTGTTGCTTCTTCTGTTTCCTCGCCCTCAGTTTCTTCGGTGCTTTCTTCTATTGTTTTGTATTCATTTGCAGATAATTCTTCTATTTTTTTAGAACCTTCGTCTGTAAATTCCATATCTAAGTAAATAGTTGTTCCACTTTCTGTTGTACTATATTTTACTGAAACTCCTTTTATTTCATCATTAGTCATAAGTACTTTGCTAGTATCTTCGCTATCTACCATTTTTAGTTCACCAGCATTGTATATATCTCCTACAATTCTATCTGTTGAACTTGTTTCCTCTAATTCTAATACTATTTCTCCTGTAACATAATCAACTTTTATTAAGTAGTCTTCCGCCCCTAATGTTTTTAGCCTTTTTTGAATAAGATTTTTTACTTGTTCTACTTTTTCACTCGCAATTTCTTGATTATCTGTTGCCTTCATTCTTACTTCTCTATAGCCTTCTAGGTTCATTGCTAGATCATAGTCTTTTATAATATTTTGCATTATGTTTTGTTTTTCAACATATATTCCTATAAAAGATATTAAACATATTAATAGTATTATTAATATTATTGTTAATTTTTTAATCTTCTTCATTTCTTTTCTTCCCTTCATTATAATAATTTTGTATCATTAATTACTAATTCAAACCATATATTTAAAAATTTTGCCGCATATTTGCTCATCATAGTTCTATCCATGAAAATTTGGAAATAGTTTAGAACTGGACAAATTTCTGTATCAATGTTTAACTTTAATGTTATCTTTCTGTTTTGGGCATTTACTTCTAGTTTAGCATCTGTTACAGCATAATTTACTCTATCATGTATATCAAATGTTGCCATATTTGTATTAGTTACTCTGCTTCTGTGCACATCAGACTTGTCCGCAAGTATAAGTGCAGCAGATATGTTACTTACTGCTGTTCCAGTCTCCTCGTCATGATTTCCTATTGCCATTAGAATTTGCGCTCTATCTTCTGCTGACATCCCCATCTCTTTTAAGATTTGATAAGCTAAAATTGCTCCACTATGAGCATGGTCATGTCTATTAATTGCATTTCCTATATCATGCAAGTATCCAGCTATTTTTCCCAGTTCGACTGTATGCTCATCATAGCCTAAAACTTGTAATATTTTTCCACATCTTTCTGCTACTATATTAATATGCCTATTTGAGTGTTCTGTATATCCTATTGCATATAATTGTTCCTGTGCTGCATTTATTAATGATTGTACCTCTTCATTTTGCTTTACATCTTCAAATGTTATCACATACATGCCTCCTTTTCTGTTAGAATTTTACCCCAATTTCATAAAAATATCAACTCTTTTTTTAATATTAATTATTTTTTTGAGTTTACGCCTACAATCCCTCCTAATATTCCAAAAGCAATTCCTACTATAATCATTATAATACTTTTTAAAGTCATAGCAAAACTTCCACTTGTAATGCTAGATATTATATAAATAACTAATAAGTATAATCCCCCTATGATTGCTCCATTTAATAACCCACTTTTTTTCATTTTTCTACTTGCTATAGAGCTTCCTATTAGTAAGCTTATAGCTGTTATAACTATTATTACTGCTGGAATTGTAGTTTCTGCTATATTAGTATAAGTTAATATTGTAGCAAATATAAATAATAAAATTAAAGTTAATATTATAGATATTAAAGTTCCTTTTAGAATAGTCATTATACTTTCCATTTATATCTTCCTCCTTAATAATAATTTATTAAATAAAAAAAGTAATAGAACATTTACTATTACTTTTTTTACGTTTTATTGTTATTTATTATTACAGTTTTTAAACTTACTCTAGTGTTTCAGTTAATCTATTCTTGATTTTCTGTTTCTACATTTATTTGCTCTCCTGGTTCAATTTTTACATCTGCGTTTTTAGGGCAAATATGTATAAAGGTGTTTCCATCATTTACTTGTATTTCATTTCCGTTTAAATCTTTATATACAGTTTGTGATGTTCTAGAAGATTTTATACAAGTTATTTCAATTGCTTTTCCATTTGTAATATAATATCCTTTAAATTCTCCAATATTATATAACCCTTGTCTACCTTTATTTTCACTATCATCTAAAGTATAATTGTCGCAAAAGGTTATTATGATATTTTTTGTAGTTACTGCTTCACCTGTATACCACTCTGATTGTAACTTATTTCGTGCATACCTTGTATATCTTTTAGTTTCTTCATTATATCTATATTCTACCTTTTGTTGTGTTGAGTGTGGTATAGTAATATTAGTAGCGTTTATTCCTTCTTCTAATTTTACATCATTTGAAGTATAGTTTAGAACACTTTTTTTGTCTGAGGTGGTTTGATATTCTTTTCTTTCTGCTATTTGAATAATTTTTTCTGTGCTAGTTACTACATTGTGTGGAGAACTTTTATCACTTGCTCTCCAAAAACTTGATGAACTTTCAGTAATACCATTAATATTGTTTACAGATAATGATTTTATATCGCTTTCAGCTTGTGGACTCCAGCCAAAGTGTACATATATTGCATCATTTTCTAATGCATAGTCTAAGAAATAGTGTCTTGAACTTCTTACTGGTCCTATTTTGTCTATATCTTGGCCTTTAAATAAAGCCATTAACCTTGTTTCACCACCCTCGACAACTATTTCATATACTAAATATGCTTTATTTAGTCCTGCCTGTGGCCATGCTCCTGTATGATTATCTATCATAATAGCTATTGGTCTTTCATTTCCTTGAAATATTTGAATCTTTTTTTCTTCTACTACAAGAGGTTTTTGTTCTTGATTTTCGCCATTGTTGTCTATGTTGCTTACTTCTTGATTGTTTTTTAGTTTAATAAAAATTGTATACCCTACGAATCCAGCAGAAACAATAATTAAAAATATTAACACTATTATTAATATTAATGTCTGTTTATTTTTCATACTTTTCTCTTCCCTTTTAATCTCTAGTTATCTCTAAAACGTTTAAGACGTTTTCTTCTTTTTGTCTCATTTGCATCTTGTCCTTTTCTGACATATGATCATAGCCCATAAGATGGTAAAAACCATGTACTATCATGTAGGCTAGCTCTCTTTCGAAACTATGTCCATATTCAGTGGCTTGCAGTTCTACTTGTTCTATTGAAATTACAATATCTCCTAATATGTCTTCAAATTCGAATTCTTGATTTTTAATTTTTTTATCAATTTCTTCTTTTTCAAACATTGGAAATGATAATACATCTGTTGGTTTATTTATTTTTCTATATTCGTTATTAATTTTTTGAATATTGTCTGGTGTGGTTAGTGTTATGCTTATATATAGTTTTGAATTTTCTAAATGTTCTACTTCAAAACATTGTTTAATTACTTTATTTATTATTTCTTCATATTTTTTGTTTTCTGCTACATCCAAATATTCTAATTGATACATTCTTTTCTTCCTTTAGCTTGCATTTTTTAGTCTAACATTCTTTCCTCTAAATTTGCAAACTCCCTCTTTATTTCCATAGTTTAGTATTGGTGAATCTTTAATTTCTCTCATTGCACCATAGTCAACTAACTTTCTTTTATAATATTTTCTTAATGTTGTGTAATCTTGCTTTTGACCATTTAATTTTTTCAAATCACTTTTTATAAATAATACTTCTTTTTCTTTCATGTATTCATCAAAATCAATTTCTTTTTTAGCTTCAATTTGTTTAAATTTTTCAAAAAATGCTTTAAAGCTTTCTCGTTCTTTTAAGTCATCCCAATATACTTTTGTTGATAGTAATCGTATATTATAGTCTTCTATTAAATTTATTAACATTTTGTATGAATTTTCCCTCTTTGTTGCTATTTTTGAATCTTGTACTAAACAACGAGCATCTTTTAAAAGTTTTAAATAACATTGCTCTGCTACTACTAATGGCAAACTATGAGTAAATAGTTTTCTACTTATTTCTAATAAAATCATATTTTTTTCTATTGTATCTCTTGTATCTAATTTTCCAACAATAAATTTTTCGAATTTTTGATATGATTCTACCACATCTTGATATTGTTTGTTTTCTTTATCTTCTAATTTTAAGACTAATATATTTTTTATGTATTCCTCTAAAGTGATAAATACTTTGGTATATATGAATTCTTTTGTACTGTCATATTGACTTGTGTTATCAGCTAATTTTATTGAATAATTTTTTAATATTCTTTTATATAATTCATCCATTTTTGATATGTAGAATTTTTTGTATTTTGTTGATAGTTTTTCTTTGTTTATTATTCTTACATTTTCATTATCAAGTTCTAATAAGTATTTTTGTTTTCTGTATTTGTATTCTATAAATTCATTTTCTTTCAATTGTACAATCCCATAATATTGTGATAAAGCCTTTTTCTGAAAATCTGTAGCAGTTCCAGCATTTGCTTTTTTATAAATCGAATTTAATATGTATTTATCTAATATTTCTAAATATGCAGTATATGCTTCTTCATATTTTTTTTCATTTGCTTCTTCATCTTCTGCCTTAGTATATGCTTCATATGCTTTTAATAAATTGTTTCTTTTTAAAGCAATTAGCATAGAGTTAATTCCCTCTTTGGTTGGATTTATTATTTTTGTGAGTGTGCTTGATAATCTATTAAAAAATGTACCATTTGCTCCTGATATTCTTAAACTTCTTTCTTCCATATTCTTTCCTTTCTTTTAGGCTTACCTAAAATTGTATTTTTTCTTCAGTTCCAATTTTTTCTAATACTTCATATGTAACAGTTACTTCAATGTATTCTTCAGTTTCTTTTGAATTTATTACTTCTCCGAAGTATATTGTTAGTTTCACCTAGTTGATTGTTTAGTTCTTGTTTTGCTTGTTGTATTGCAATTGTTTTAGCTTCTTCTAAAGTATATTTTTTTTCTACCTTTATTTGCTCCTTATTTGTAGTTTTTATTAGTGAAATTGGCAAATATAAATTAGAAAATATTTTAACCTTTTTTTCTGTTTCTATTGTATCATAAATTTCAAAATTTGAAAGAGTTTTATAAAAATTTATTTTAAAATTATTTATTTTTATGCTATATTTATTTTCTTCATTATTTGTATATTCTTTTTCTTCTTTTGTGTAATAAACCCTTTTTGTGTCACTATACCATACTTTAGCTTCTATTTCTCCTATGCTATGTACATATCGAGTTTCTGTATACTTTCCTGTCATGGTTCCTTCTATTAATACTGTTCCTACTTCAACTGTGTCCCCAACTTTAACCTTTGCAGTTCCATTTTGGGCTATGATTTTTGTTATTACTCCACTTTTGTTTGCAATTATGTTTGTATAATCATTTTCGTCAATTATTTCAGGAGCCTCTTTTGCTTTAACTAATTTAACTATTGCATTTGTTCCTTTTAATTCTATTCCTATCCATGATATGTCCTTTCTTTTAAGTCTTATTTGTTGAATTATTTCTGAACTTTTTATTTTATTTATATTTTTTCCAACTATTAGTCCTGCTTCTGTTAAGTCTTGCTCAATGCCTTCTATTTGTTCATTATCCTCTATTTGTATTTCTATATTCCATATGTAATTGGAACTTATTATAATTAGCATAATAATTATAACTAAAAATGCACCAAATATTTTCCTTTTTCTATATCTGTTTAGTAAAAATGGCATCCCTCTTTTTTTATTGATTTTTATTTTACATTTAGTTTTTTGGGCAATTTTGCCTAATTTTTTGAAGTCATTTATTCCAATATTTAAAAATAGTTTAACTCCACCTTTTTCTCTTTTTATATTCCAAATTAATATTTTACTACTAATACAAATATTAATAAATCTTTCTATGTAATATCCTTCTACTGTTATTCTTACATAACCTAATAAATACGATATGGCTATTTTAACAAGTTCCATCTACTCCTCCTATCTCTAGTCCATATTTTTTTCTAAATCTATACTTTCTATTGTTCCTGTTATTTTTATATCATCGTTTGTCATTTTTTCTAGATTTAGATTAAATCCATTTATGTTTAGAATTCCCATATGAGTATTTATTCTAACTAGAAATTCTTCATATTCTAAAATGCTTTTGTAATTTTCTATTACCATTTCTTCAAAGCCGACTACTGTTATTTTAGGTACATTTGTATAAACTTCTTTTGGCATTTCCAAAATTTCTCCAAATCTATTTTTTCTTTTTTGTCTTCGAGCCATAAATTATCTCCTTTGTTTTAAATTAATTTTTTCATATAAAACTAAAATTGATATCTGTTTTTATTTTTTAAATTTATTTAGACTTTTTATATCATATCCTTGTTATTTTATTTCTTT
>CALXZT010000050.1 GCA_944393315.1 uncultured Clostridia bacterium | reverse complement strand
TAGTTTCATTTTTTTGAGACATTTTTATTTACCAATACTATTATTTTTTGAGACATTTTCACTTACCAGTCACAATTTGCCGTAAATTTTTTCAAAAATTGTTTGACAAATATAAAAAATAATGTTATACTAATAATAGCTTAAGCATAAAGTCTGACAGACTAAATAGCACAGGTATGTGTGTAGAGACACATATCTTTTTTTATGCTCAAAAAAACAGAGCAGGTAGAGAACTGCTCTGAACTGATAAATCAGTTTTTGTTTGTCTTGTTCTTATATGTATTCAACTCTTCTTCCAATTTTTCAATTTTCTGAAGCAGAATCCATATTAACATGTAGCCTGACATACTATAATAGCACCTCCTTTCTCAAAGATTTCCTTTGAAAAGGATGTCCCTATTATACTTCAAATTTTAATATATTTCAACAAATTTCTAAAGATTAAACATATTTATTTGTCTATTATTTAACCACTCTACTTTTCTTAAGTAATTATTAACATTCGGATCATTTACAATATCATCCATAATAATATCTTTTGCAAATTTAATACTCTGTAAGACATTATCATTATATACAAATTCTTCTGTATATATTAGTAGTAAATTACTAATTGCTTGTAATTGTTCATCTAACTCCATATTACTAAATTCTTCTTTAACTGTATCATAATTAGAATATTTTCTTCTATAGTACATTACTATCCTTGTTCTATTGTTTCTCATTGGTAACACTAAAGTATAAATCCCGCCAAATCTTTTTGCATAGTTATCTATACCACATAAGTTGTTTATTCTTTTTCCATTATAGCTAAAAGGTAATGCTAGCTCAGCAGTACAACAGAAATTTGTTTTTTTATTTATTATTTTATCAATAATAATTTTATGTTTTATATAAGTGTTATTTTTCATAGCAAATTTATAATCTTCTATTTCTCTTGTTGATTCTATCATATCAAATACCCATGGCATTGAAATTAAATTTGCAATATCTGACATCTGATGTTTTTCAGCACCAACATTTATAAAATTAGTATCTCTTATTTTTGTATATTGCGTATGTAATAAAATTTTTAAAGCATATAAATTTAATACTTTTGCATTAAATTCATTTTCTAACACTTCTTCATTTTCAACACAACTAAACACCATATTATCACATTCTCTACAAATACTATCAAGAGTAAGTGTTTCCTCTACTCCTGGATTTGATTTAAAAACATTTAGCTTAGTTTTCAAATCAAATGTATCCATCGTCATTGATGGATTATATACTTTTCCATTTTGTGCAATATTTTTTATTACAAATCTTGGTATAGTATGTGAGTTACAAAACGATGTACATGCTTTTCCACATAATGCGCAATTTGTACCTTTGGTATATTTATTTGCTTCTTTTTTTATTCTACTTATTTCTTTATTTATTTCAATTTCGTTCAATATATTTCTCCTATAAATTTTATATATTTTGTAATTCTTTCCCTAATTTTTCTTGTCTACTCTTTTTTTCTTTTAATTCTATTTTTTCAATTAAAATTTCTTCAATCGCCATTCGTAAAGGAATAAACAAATGAGCACATTCTTCTTCTGATAAATTATGTATTCCATCACTAACTTTTGAATATACTTGATTATATCCATTTTCGAATATTATTTGTGGTAAAAATTTTCTTAAATTATCTAGTTTTTCTGACATCTTTAATTTTGTAAAATCTTCTTTTGATAAAGTTATTTCGCTTGAATTTTCATCAAAACAATCTAATAATAATTTTTCAAATATTCTTCTTAAATATGTCATAGCTCCAATATTACTATTAAAACTATTTAGAGAACAAGCTGTTTTATAATATGATGCATATTCTTTTTCTAATTCCCTAAGAAATGTTTTATTATTTATCTCTTCATTCATATCATATATAGATGGTGATTGTCCAACTTTCATAATAGTATTTTCATCTATAATTTTAAATAATATTATTAAATTATGTCCACAGTCAGCTTTTGCAATACAATAAAAATATTGATTTTCTTTCATCATTTTCTCATATCCAATAGAAACACTTGATTGATTTGAAACAAAAGATGGACCCATTTCTATAGTATAATAATCTAGTCCAATTGTAGCAAAAGTGTAAATTCTTTTGTTTCTGCATTTATTACAATACAATTCTAGTTTTAAATTTTCGATTGGAAGCATTTCTAAAATTGACTTTGGAAAATCTTTAATTTTTTTATATAACGGCGATAATATCAATTCTTCCGTTATAAAATTATTGTATCCATTATCCATATCTATATCAAATCTAAACTTTTCAAAATTTATAAATCCATCCATTTCTCTTTCTCCTTTTCAATTCTGCCACCATTAGTGGCAGAATTGGTATTATTTATTCTCAATCATCCATTTATACAATGTATCTTCATCTAATTTACCTTGCTTAAATAATTTTATTTTAGCTTGTGCCTCTTTCTTCCAATTGTCAAAATCTTTCTTTAATTGTTTATTATCTTTATTTCTTGAGACTATCATAATTTTCTTTTGATAACTTCTTCTATATTCTAACAATGCAGGTATGCTTTCTAAATTTCTTTTATATGTTTCTAATGCTCCTTTTTCTTTACAAGTTTTACCCTTTTCATCTGGAAATTCACAATATACTTCATCTTGTCTTGAACTAGGTATAAAATATTTACCACAATTTTGACATTGTTTTATAGGTAAGTTTGGAACTTCTACTATTTGTTCTAGTATAAGATATAATATATTGCTTAATTTTTCACTTGTATAAACATGATGTTTTTTTATGGATACTTCTTCATTTTGTATTTTGTGTGCTAATCTTTCATAAACTTCATTATTATATTCAACATCTTTTTGTGCATAGCTATCTAAAACAACTTCAATCTTACTTGAATATCTATACACTTCGCTTTTATGTGTTATTATATTTGCAATAAATTTTGATTTTGCACTACAATCATTTAATTCTTCAATTCCATTAAGATTATAAATTTGATCTACGCAATTTCTAAAATCTTGTTGCAATTCTATAAGTTCTTGTAAACTGCTTTCATATACTCTTTTCATGATATCAAGCATTTTCTTTTGTGAGGTATATGTAGTTGCTAATTCTTTATGTGGTATGTATTCTTTTAGTAACTCAAATCCATAAGCATAGAAAAAAGTCTTATATGCCTTATCAAAGCTAGAAAAATCTGCATTTATAAACATTATTAGCATCATGCCAAAATTTTCTACATAAGGATAATGTATTAATCCAGGATATTTTAATCCATCAAATTCATATTTTTGCAAGAATATTTTTACCCTTTTATTATCGTAATCTATTTTAGTATTAGTATTGTGCATATATAAAGGTGTAGCATAATATTCTTCTTTTTTATCTTTATCAAACCATATATAAAATCCTTCAAAAAATTGATTTACTGGTAATTCTCTCATCTCTTATTTACCCCTTTTAAAAATTATGTGAGAAATCATTAAAATATTTTAATAATTGTCTTGACAAATATATAATATGATTGTATAATAACAATATCTAATATATGTTAGTCGTTTCTCACAATATTATTTTACAACAGATATTAGATAATGTCAATAGGATTATTGTATAAAAAAACTTGCAAACAAAAAATCAACCAAAGAAGGAGGATATAAAAATATGAGTAATAAAGAGAAGATTTTAGATTTATATTATAACCAACATTTGAAACAAAACGAAATAGCAAAACTCGTTGGAACTACTGCTCAATATGTTTCAAAAGTTGTAAGAACTGACAAAAGAAATAAAGAAGAAAAAGAAAAACGCAAAATAGAAAATTCTGAAAATAGAAAAGTATATATGCAAGAATATTTTAAAACTTATAATAGACCAAAGAAAGATGACAACAGTTACGAACAAATGGTAGCACAACAAAGACAAGATTCTTTAGAATTATCATTTTGTAATAATATTATTTCTGATTATGCTTATGCAAAATGGAACTTATCTGCTTATCACACTAATAGCAAAGGAAATTTAGTTTTAAATAGAAATTTAAAAGTTGGATTTGATGTTCCGAAATCAATAAATATGAATATCAAAGTACCAACACAAAAATATAAAAATAGATGTGTTTATAGTTATTAACAAGATTTATTAAGATTGCTTAATGAGTCTTTTTTTATTGTGAATTTTAAAGGAAGGAGGACTAACAAATATGGGTACTATTAAAGAAAATTATGAGATGATGTTTACTTCATATCCAGATTTAGTAGATATCACTCAATTAAAAGAAATGCTTGGCATTGGTATAACACTTGCTTATAGATTAGTACGAAACAAAACAATTAAATCGCTTAAAGTTGGCAGACAATACAAAATACCAAAAAGAAATGTCATAGCATATTTAACAAATCAAAATTAGATATAGACTAGATTTAGAGTTATAAACATGGTATTATACCAATATCAATAGTAGGTTAAATCTAGTCTGTTATAAGAAAAGAAAGGAGTTTTAATGAATATAACAGCAAGCCTACAAATAAAAAATAATATTTATCAAGTTGTTTTAAATTATAAAGATATTAATGGTAAAAGAAAACAAAAATGGGTTTCAACAGGACTATCTGAAAAAGGTAATAATAAGAGATTAGCCAATCAGAAAATGCAAGAAATATTATCAGATTTTAAAGAAACTATGAATTGTACTACATCAAAGAACAATGAAAAATTATTTACTTTATATCTTAAAGAATGGTTGCTAGATATTAAAAATACTATTGAAGAAAACACTTATGATTCTTATAAAGTAATTGTAAATAAGACTTGTGATTATTTTGAAGATAAAAATATTTTACTAAATGAATTGAAACCTGCAGATATTCAAAAGTTTTATACTTATCTTTATTCTAAAGAACTAACTGGAAATACTGTTTTACATTATCATAATCTTATAAGAAAGGCTCTTCAAACTGCTTTAAGGCTAGACTTAATATTAAGTAACCCTGCTGATAGAGTTGAAAGACCTAAAAAAGAACAATTTATCGGAAGTTTTTATTCTCAAACAGAGTTAAATACACTTTTTAGCTTAATTAAAGATGATCCGTTGAAAATAGTTATCTATCTTGCTAGTTTTTATGGATTAAGAAGAAGTGAAGTTTTAGGTTTAAAATGGGATGCTTTTGATTTTGAAAATAAAACTATTACAATTAAGCATAAAGCAATACAAGGCAAAAAAGATAATAAAACAGTAGTAATTTTAAAAGATAAAACTAAAAATCAATCAAGTTATAGAACTTTACCATTAGTTGATGAGATTATCGTTCTTTTGAAAGAACACAAGAAACAAATTGATGAAAATAAAAAGTTATGTGGAAATAGTTATAATAAAAAATATTTAGATTATGTATGTGTCGATTCTGTAGGCAAAATATTTAGACCAGAATATGTTACAGACCATTTTACTTTAATCATGAATAAGAACAACGATATTTTAAGAAAAATCAGATTTCATGATTTAAGACATTCTTGTGCTAGCCTTTTACTTGCTAAAGGAATACCTATGAAAGAAATTCAAGATTGGTTAGGTCATTCTACCTATTCTACTACTGCTAATATTTATGCTCATTTAGAAAAAGATACAAAAAATAAGTCTGCAAATGTATTATCAAATGTACTTACATTTACAGAATAGTTACTGGCTGGGGTGGTAGGATTCGAACCTACGCATCGATGGGTCAGAGCCATCTGCCTTACCGCTTGGCTACACCCCAATATTTTTTAAGATATTTAATTGGTTAGATATTTGGTTAGATGATTCTAAAAAATTTACTTTTCAAAAATCATCTAATCCTTATATTTACACTATTTCACGAATTGTTATTATGAGGAAACCTACAAGAGTCAGAGTCCGATGCCTTACCGCTTGGCGATACCCCAATGTTTAGTTCGATATATATGATAACACATTTTTTTGTGTTATTCCAGCATTTTTGAAAAAAATATAAAACTTATAGTTAAGTGCTATAAGTTTTATTTAGGTTTTTTATGTCTTTAATCTTAAAATCTAGTTAATACATATTATCAAATAAAATTTGAATTTGCTAACTGCTTTTATAAATATCATATTTATAAAAAACACCTCTTTGGTTATGCTGCGTATTCAAATTTTTCGTATTGTGGCATTGCTTTTTTTATTAATTCCCAGAAACCTTTTGAATGTGTTTTATATTTTAAATGACAATATTCATGTAATATCATATATTCAACTGTTTGTTTGTCATATCGCATTATATATGGGTTTACTATAATTTCTCTTGAGCTATTACATTTTGCCATAATATTTTTCATAATTGCTATTTTATAATCTTCTGGTGCAAATTTTAATTTGCTTCTTATTTTTTCCATTATTGCTTCTACTTCTTTTTTTGCAATTTGCTCATACATTTTGTTTAATATTACATTTAATATTTTTCTTATATCTTTGTTTTTATATTTTAATGGAAGTACTACTTTTACTTCTCTGTTTTCAAAGTTTAACTCTGCAACTTTTACATTTTGATATGCTACTTTTAATTCAAATATTTGCCCTAATATTGTTATGTCAGTTGCCTTTGTATATACAGTTTTCATTTTTCTTACTTTTGTTCTAAATATGTTCATAATAGTTACCTCCATTTTGAATTTTTGTTCTGCAAATTCTTGTTCGTTTTTGTTGAACTTATTTTACATTCGTTTTTATTTTTTGTCAATAGTTTTTTTAAAATTTTTCAATTTTTTCGAACATTTTTTCGAAATCTATATGTACCAATATTTTGCGGTTTTAAAAGTTTTTAATTATCATAATTTGCTTAAATTTGATATGATCACAAAAAAATCGAATACTTAAAAGCATCCGATTTTTTATCATTTTTGTTTGTTTTTTATAATCAAATTTATATATATGAAATATTGTTATAATATAATTTTTCTTTTTAATAAATGATTTTTTAAGCTTCCTATTCCTATAAATTTATTTTTTTGATCATAAATTTTATATAATCCATCTTCTAAATTAAAAAAGAGCTTTACTCCGTTTAAAAAATGATTTAGTCTGCTTTCATCAATAGTAATAGATTTTTTTTCTGAAAAAACCTTTTCAATTGAAATAAAATGTTCATTTATAAATTCTTTGTTAAGAATATTTTTCTCGAGTGTTTCTACTGTTATTGCTTGTTCTATATCAAATCTTCCAACTTTTACTCTGTTCAATTCTTTCATAAATCCAACCGTATCTAGTTTATTAGCAATGTCTTCACACAGGCTTCTAATATATGTTCCCTTTGAGCAATGAACTGTAAAAAAAATTTCTTTCTCTTCTAAATTAATTTTATTTAACTCACATTTATAAATTTCTATTTGCCTTGGTTTTATTTGAACTGTTTGCCCTTTTCTTGCATATTCATAAAGTTTTTTGCCATTTACTTTTATTGCTGAATATATTGGTGGCATCTGCTCTTGTTTACCTAAAAAACTACTCAACACGTTTTTTACATTTTTTTCGTCTAAACTTGACTCTTGAGCAGGTTTTTCTTCTATTACATTTCCTTCTGAATCTGCAGTATCTGTTTTTATTCCCAATTTTAATATAACTTCATAAATCTTGTCATGTTCTATTAAATATTGTGAACACAAAGTTCCTTTACCTATTAGCAAAGGAAGTACTCCTGTTGCATTTGGATCTAAAGTTCCAGTGTGTCCAACTTTGCTTCCTACTATTTTCTTTACTTTAGCCACAATGTCATGCGAAGTTCTTCCTTTTGGTTTGTTTATTATTAAAATTCCATCCATGATAAATCCTTTATAGTACTTTTTAATTTTAAATATTTTTGTTCTTTTATTATTTTTTAATAGCTTTTATTTTAGTACTTTTCTTATTTCTGATAATACTTTTTGCTTAACCTCTTCTACTGTACCTTGTACAAAACATCCTGCTGCTTTTATATGTCCACCACCGCCAAGCATTATGGCAACATCTGCTACATTTACATATTCCTTTGACCTAAGTGAAACTTTATAGCCTTCTGTCCCCTCTTTTTGACGTATAAATATTGATACCTCAACACCTTCTATATTTCTCCCAAGTTCAACTAAACCTTCATGGTCTCCTTCTTCTGCTCCTACATTTTTCTCATCTTCTAGATTCATATATGTAAATGTAACTTTTCCATCTTCTAAAAATTCCATTCTGTTTGATACTATTCTACTTAGTTCGAAATTTGCTCTTGTTTTTGTACTTAGAACTTTTTGATATACATTTGATATATTTACACCTTTTTGTAAAAGTTCTGCTGCAAATTCAAATGTTTCTGCTGTCACTCCTGAATATTGAAATCCTCCTGTATCAGTTATTATTCCTGTTATTATACAAGTTCCTAATTCAGGTGTTATTTCAATCCCGAAATATTCAAACATTCCTATTAATATTTCACAGCATGCTGGTGCTACTGGATTTACAAAGTTGTAGTCTCCAAACATTGTATTTATACTATGGTGGTCTATTTCTATTTTTGTTTTTGCTGTTTCAAAATATTCTTTTCCTTCTGCTAGTCTTTTTAAGTCTGAACAATCTACCGAAATTGCTAAATCATATTTTTTTATTTCAGATTCTGCTTTAATTTTATTAGCGTCAGGCAAAAATTCAAAAGTTCTTGAATATTTTGGAATTATTACATCTGCATCTTTTCCTAGTTGTCTTAGCGCTATTTTCATTGCTAAACTGCTTCCAACTGCGTCTCCATCCGGTGTTTCGTGTGTTAGTATAACAATTGTTTCTGCCTTTTTTATTTCTTCTAATATACTATCTAGAGTCATATACATCTACTCCCATTCTGAATAATTTTTTCAATTTACTATATTAAAAATAAATTAATCTTTAATAATATCTTTTAAAATATTATCAATTTTTGCTCCATATTCTAATGAATCATCTATTACAAATGATAACTCTGGAGTATATCTTAAGTTTATCCTTTTTGCTAATTCTGTTCTAATAAAGCCAGCAGATTTTTTTAGCCCCTCTAAGGTTTCTCCTGTATCTTTAGCATTTAAAATACTTACCCATACTTTGGCATATCTTAAATCTGGCGTAACTTTTACTCTTGTTACACTAACCAAACCTGTTACCTTAGGTTCTTTTAAATCATAGCTTATTATGTTGCTCATTTCTTTCTTAAATTCTTCATCGATTCTTCCTAATCGATTGTTATTTTTGTTTGGCATTACTGCTTTACCTCCTACTTGAAGTTTTATCTTTTTACTTCTTCCATGATAAAGGCTTCTATCACGTCACCTTCTTTAATGTCATTGTAGTTTTCAATTTGAACACCACATTCAAATCCTTTTGAAACTTCTTTAACATCATCTTTAAATCTCTTAAGTGAAGATAATTTTCCCTCATGTATTACAACACTATCACGTAAAATTCTTACTCCCGCATTTCTTTCAAGTTTTCCGTCAAGTACATATGCACCTCCGATTGTTCCTACATTTGAAACTTTAAAGGTTTGTCTTATTTCTGCATTTCCAATTATTTTTTCAATATATTTCGGTGCAAGCATTCCTTTCATTGCTGATTCAACATCTTCTATTGCTTGATAAATTACTGAGTATTGCTTTATTTCTACTTTTTCTTTTTCAGCCATATCTCTTGCTGTTGGTACTGGACGTACATTAAATGCTATTATTATTGCATTTGACACTTTTGCTAGTGTAACATCAGATTCTGTAACTGCTCCTGCTGCACTATGTATTACTTTTACAGTTACCTCTTCATTTGATATTTTTTCTAAAGATTGTTTTACTGCTTCTACTGAACCTTGAACATCTGCTTTTACAATTAAATTTAATATTTTTAAGTGTCCTTTTTCAATTTGGTTAAATAAATCATCTAAACTTACTCTTGAATTTGCATTTATGGCTTTTTCTCTTGCTTGACGTTTTCTTCTTTCAATTAGGTGTTTTGCTGTTTTTTCATCTTTAACTTCATAGAATGTATCTCCAGCCTCTGGCACCTCGGTTAATCCTAAAATTTCTACTGGTGTTGATGGTCCAGCTTTTTTCACTTTTTTACCTTTTTCGTCTGTCATTACTCTTATTCTACCTATTGATGAACCTACAACTATTTCATCTCCAACATCTAGTGTTCCTCTTTGTACTAACATTGTTGCTATTGGTCCTTTGTTTTTGTCTAACCTTGCTTCTATTACAACACCTTTTGCTTGTTTGTTTGGATTAGCTTTTAATTCTAATACATCTGCCTCTAATAGTACCATTTCTAGTAATTGGTCTATATTTTCATTATTTCTAGCTGATATTGGTACAAATATTGTATCTCCTCCCCATTCCTCTGGTACTAATTCGTAATTCATTAATTCTTGTTTAACTTTTTCTACATTAGCATCTGGTAGATCTATTTTATTTATTGCAACTATTATTGGTATTCCTGCTGACTTTGCATGATTAATAGCTTCTACTGTTTGTGGCATTACTCCATCATTTGCTGCTACTACAAGTATTGCTATATCTGTTATTTGCGCACCTCTTGCTCTCATTGCTGTAAATGCTTCATGTCCTGGTGTATCTAAGAATGTTATTTCTCTATCATTTACT
>CALXZT010000049.1 GCA_944393315.1 uncultured Clostridia bacterium | reverse complement strand
TTCTAAAAATTCTACTATATACTCACCATCAGAATCTTGCCCAGCATCAATTAGCATGTTTTTATTATTAATTGTTATTAATGTACAATCTGCTTGTCCTACATTAAAATAGAATATATTTAATTGGTTAGAATCAATATTTATATTGGTGTACTTATAATCTATTTCTGAATTAGTCGAATTATTATTTGTGTAAATTATACTTAAAATTACTATTATAAAAATTAAGATAAGTGCTATTACTATGTTTTTTAATTTATTTTTCATTTAATACCTCATATAAAATCTTTTTTCTATAATATATCATATCCTCTAAAAAATAACTATCTTATTTATAAAATTTAATCTAAAAACACAAATTATATCTATCTTCTATTACAAATTTTTATATGTTCAACTGTGTGTATCAAGTCATGACTCTGCGAACCATGACCACCTTCATAAGGCCTTTTAAATGCAAATCCTACTGGTATTGGTGCTCCCCATAAATACCTTTGACTATTCCATCCTAACATGGTTCTTTTATCTGTCCATAAAATGTTAGCTTTACTCGAACCTCTAAATTCTTTTACTTTTAATGTTCCATTTGTATTATATGGCATCGATGCGTTTTCTTCTCTTATATATGTTTCCATTCTATCTGTATCATTATTATATAATAAAATTTTAGCCATAAAAATCTCCTTTCACAATATTAGATTTTAATACTATATTATGAAAAGAGATTAGTTATTGTTACATTTTTGTTTTATTCAATGACTTCTGTACATTTTACAATTACCCTTTGCTTTGTATCATCTGTACAAGTTATTAAAGTTACCTCCTTTTTTCCTTGAGTTAGTTGGCTTGTGCATCTTGTATCTGATGGTTCAACTGTGTAAATATCATATGCTTGATATTTTAACGTTTTTCCAGATAAGTCGGTTATCTCTACTATATCTCCAACTACTAATGTAGGAACTTTACTAAAAAATTTTGAATTTTTGTAGTTGTGTCCTACTATACATAAGTTTCCTACTTCATTTGGATTAGCTCCCCAGAATTTACAAACTGATACTTTTAATAATTCGTCTGTTGTTTCCGCTAAAATTGGATATTTGCAGTTTATTTTTGGAATGTTTACAACTCCTACTACAGAGTATTCATTTCCCTTTGAATCACTAACCTTTCCGGTTGTTATTGCATTTTTTTCATCATCTTGTAAAGCCTCATTTTGGCTTATATTTTCCTCTACAATTTGTTCTTGTGTCATTAATATGACTAAAGCATTATCCTTTGGTGCAATCGTTGTATCATTTTCAACATTCTCTTTTATATCTCCTGCAAGTACTTTTGCTAATAGATCTTGTGATGAGTCTTCTAATCTATTTCTATCATATTCTGCATATATATATGCACATGATAAAACAACCATCGCGAAAATAGATAAGAAAAATGAAAATTTATATGCCTTTTTCTTTTTCTTTAATTCAGGTGTTATATATAATTTTTCTGTTACTAGAATTTGATTCATTTTTCTCCTCCTTTCTTTTTTGTACTTGCAAACTATCATGATTTTTTAGTTTAAAGAATATAATCCACTAATTATGTTTCCTGCCATATTGTTAATTTGGTCTGTTGGTGCAACATTATTATCATCTATCTCTTGATTAGAAGTTGTATCTTTTTGCAAAATTACTATTTCATTTATAAATCCATTTTCATCAGTTTTGCATTCTACTTCATAGTAGTTTTGTTCTTCTACTTCAGTGATAGAAATATCTTCTTGATTTAATGTTACATCACCTGTTACTATAATATAATGTTCTGTTGCATTATTTGCTTCTTCCAAATTATTTGTAAGTACTACATTTAAAAGTTGATTTACTTCTGTTCCTAATACATCAGTTCCTTCATATGTTTTAAATATAGCATTAAATGCTTCTTTTTCAGCTTCGTTAAGACTGTTTATAGTGGTATCAATACTTTCTTTTGCAATATTATACATTAATATTGTTGTAATAGGTTCTATTACAATTTTAAATGGCTCTAGATGTTCAGGTTTAATTTTTTCAATGTATTCTGTGTTTAATTTATCTTCTAGTATTGTAAAAATTGTTGATATCTGCTCTGATGATATTTGATTTAAAATAATATTGTTTGAAGCATCTAATGTTACTTCATAGCTTATTTCATCTACAAAATTAATGTTCCTACTTAAAGCTGTTTGCCCTTCCTCATCATCTATAGTAATATCTATTTTTATATTACTTCCATTTTCTATTAATTCTATATTAGCCTCTTTGCTATGTTGTTCTTCTCCATTGACAGTGTTAAATTGAATTATTAACTTGTTATTATTTTCTTTAATAAAGGTTACTTTTTTTGTTGATTGTGTATTATCTTCATCTATATTTGTATAGTTAACATCTATTTGTTTTTTTTCTTCAGTTTCAGTCGAATCTATTGTAATATATTGAAGACCTTGCTCTATTTTTATTCTTACAGTATTTCTATTTTCTGCATATATTGTTAGTATTACATTTTCTGTCTCTACTATTTCCTCTTTTGTCAATTTATCAATTTCATTTTGAAGTGTTTCCACAAATTTGTCTTTTAAAGATTCATTACTATATTCTTGTATCATGTTATCTATGACTTCTAATTTATTTAATAAAATTTCATCTTGTTTTAAAGCTTCTAGTAATTTTATTGATAAATTTTTTAAATCTTGTGCATTTAGTGTTAGTATATATGCATTTGTGGTTATAGTTTTTCCATTTACTGTTATGACTGTATTTTTGTTTTTTGAGTATTTTTCTTTTGTAATGTTGTTATATAATACTCCTAAATACCTATTTATTTCTGTATTTTTTTCTTCTTCTGAAAAATTCAATTTATCTAACGAATAATTCTCAAAATCTATTGTGTTAGGTATTTTTTCTATCACATCTTCATTTAAACCTAAGTTTGCAGCTAATTGTTTTAAATTGCTGTTCTCGATAGTTATAAATTGTAGTACGGCATTTGTAAATCTTAATGAATACTTATTGTTTTCTTTCATGTATTCAATTTTTAATGTTTCTTCTGGATTTTGAGTTTCTAATGATATATTACTATATATTTTTTTGCTTAACGGATCATTTTGCGTATCTATTTTTACTATCCCATTAGGAGCTGTTTTTCCTTCTTCAATATATGAGATTGTCATTGATTGCTCATATTTGTTTTGCTCTAATTTGTCTTCAAGTTCATCAATTTTATTTAAGTTTATTGTTTGGCTCAATTCTTCTAAATTTTGTGTTAAGTATTTTGCAAATAATTCTTGACTTGATTTAAATGTATCTGTATAAAAATATGTAAATGCAAGTGCTCCCCCTGCTATTACTAATAAAACTATTACTATTAGTACTATTGTTAATACTTTACTTCCGCTTTTTTTCATTTTCTTACCTCCAATTTTATTGCTTTCGTATTTCTATTTTACTATAAGTTCTCTTTAGTTCCTAATTCAATTAGAATTTTTTTAATGTTTATTTAAACCTTTTATTTTCTTTGTTTTAGAGCCTCATATAATACTATTCCAGTAGATACTGCTGCATTTAATGAACCTACTTTTCCCTTCATTGGAATTTTAACTAGAAAGTCACAATTTTTCTTTACTTTATCACTTATTCCTTTTCCTTCATTTCCAATTGCTATAGCTATTGGTCCTGTTAAATCTTGATTATAATAATATTTTTCTGTTGCAACATCTGTACCACATACCCAAAGACCTGCTCTTTTTAGTTCTTCAATTGCATCTGATATATTTGTTACTCTTGCAATTTTCATATATTGAGCTGCTCCACAAGATACTTTATTTACTGTGCTATTTACTGCTACTGCTCTTCTTTTTGGTATTACTATTCCATGAACTCCAGCTGTTTCAGCTGTTCTTATTATTGATCCCAAATTGTGGGGATCTTCTATTCCATCTAAGATTAGTATAAATGGGGCTTCTTGTCTTTCTCTTGCAGTTTTTAAAATATCTGATATTTCGCAATATTCAAATGGTGGTACAATTGCAATTACTCCTTGAAAGTTATCTGTTTGAGACATCTCCTCTAATTGTTTTTTATCTTTCTCTACTATTATAATTTTTCTTTGTTTTGCTATTGCTATTATTTTATTTATAGAACCATGTTTTTCACCTTTAGCAATAAATATTTTATTGATGTCTTTTCCGCTTTCTAATAGTTCTAAAACTGAATTTCTTCCTTCAATTTGGTCATCATAATATTTTTCTTCTTTACTATTTTCTTCTCTTCTGGCTTTCTTTAATTTTTCTTCTTTTCTTCTATTTTCTTGACTGACTTTTTCTTTGTAGAATCTTTTTTGACTATTATTTATTTTTTTCATTTACCCTCCTGACTTTTTTCAAGTTCTTTGCATATTCTATTTCTACTCGTCATCTAATTTTAATACTGCTAGAAATGCTTCTTGAGGCATTTCTACATTTCCTATTTGCCTCATTTTCTTTTTACCACGTTTTTGTTTTTCTAATAATTTTTTCTTTCTTGTTATATCTCCACCATAACATTTTGCTAATACGTCTTTGCGCATTGCAGATATAGTTTCTCTTGCTATTATTGTTCCGCCAATTACTGCTTGAAGTGGTATTGTAAATAAGTGTCTTGGTATAACTTCTTTTAGCTTTTCTACCATTTTTTTGCCTCGTTCATAAGCTGTATCTTTATGAACTATAAAGCTTAATGCATCTACTTTTTCTCCTTTTACGTGTATATCTAACTTTACTAGTTTTGATGGTCTATATTCTTTAAATTCATAATCAAATGATGCATATCCTTTTGTCTTTGATTTTAAGTTATCAAAAAAATCGTATATTATCTCATTAAGTGGCATATCATATATTAATGTTACTCTGTTTTCATCTAAATATTTCATATCAATATAGGTGCCCCTTCTGTCTTGACACATTTTCATGATATTGCCCACATATTCTTTAGGTGTTAATATTTCTGCTGTTACTATTGGTTCTTCTATAAAAGATATCTCTTGGTCTAGTGGTAATTCTGATGGGTTGTAAATATCTAACACTGTTCCATCTGTTTTATGAACTTTATATATTACTGATGGTGAAGTTGTTATTAATCCTAAGTCAAATTCTCTATCTAATCTTTCTTCAATTATTTCTAAATGGAGTAATCCTAAAAATCCGCATCTAAAGCCAAAACCTAATGCTGCCGAAGTTTCTGGCTCATATTCTAATGCCGCATCATTTAGTTTTAATTTTTCTAATGCTAATTTTAAACTTTCATATTCACTTCCATCTACTGGATATAATCCACAATATACCATTGGTGTTACTTTTTTATATCCTTTTAAAGGTTCTTCTGCTGGATTTTCTTTTAATGTTATTGTGTCTCCTACATGTATGTCTGATATTACTTTTATACTTGCTGCAATATATCCTACTTCTCCTGCTACTAGTCTATCTGTTGCCACATAATTTCCCGGTTCAAAATATCCTACTTCTGTTACTGTAAATGTTTTGTTAGTTGCCATTAATTTTATTTCGTCTCCAACTTTTACAGCTCCATCAAATACCCTTACATATGCTATTGCACCTTTGTAGTTATCATAACATGAATCAAATATTAAGCATTTTGTTTTTGCATCTCGGTCTCCATTTGGTGATGGTAGGTCTGTTACTATTCTTTCTAACACCTCTTCTACGTTTAAGCCTGTTTTAGCTGATATGCATGGCGCGTCTTGTGCTGGTATTCCTATTATGTCCTCAATTTCATTTTTTACTTCTTGTGGTCTTGCATTTGGTAAATCTATTTTGTTTATTACTGGTAGTATTTCTAAGTTGTTGTCTAGTGCTAAATATACATTTGCTAGTGTTTGTGCTTCAACTCCTTGACTCGCATCAACTATTAATACTGCTCCATCACATGCTGCTAAACTCCTTGATACCTCATAATTAAAGTCTACATGACCTGGTGTGTCTATTAGATTTAGTATATATTGTTGTCCATCCCTTGCTTTGTATTTCATTCTTACTGATTGAGATTTTATTGTTATTCCTCTTTCTTTTTCAATGTCCATATTATCTAGAACCTGATTTTCCATTTCTCTTTTTGAAAGCACACCTGTAATTTCTATAAGTCTATCTGCTAATGTTGATTTTCCATGGTCTATATGGGCTACTATACTAAAGTTTCTGATATTGCTTTGGTTAATTTCCATCTGTGTTTTTTTACTTTCCTCTCTTTAATATAATTCTTTTTTATTTTATCATAAAATCTATAGAGATACAAGAGATTTTTAGCTTTTTAGAGTAGTTTCATGGAATGTTACAAAATTGTAATATTTCATATAAATCCCATCTTATTTTAAAGTGGTTTGGTTATGGGATGGATTGTGTTTTTTACCATCCTTATTTTTTCAAATCTTTTATTTACAATATTCCAATTAACAATATTCCAAAATGCATTTATATATTCTGCTTTGTTTGCTTTATATTGTAAGAAATATGAATGTTCCCACATATCAATTATAAATAGTGGCTTACATCCCCAAAGAGTCAGATTTTGATGTTTCTCACATTGCAATATTTCTAGCTTATTAAAGTTTGACACCCAAACAAGTAAACACCATCCTGACGCTTCAACTACTTTTGCAGCTTCACTAAATTGTGTTTTGAATTTTTCGAAACTTCCGAAATTCTTATTTATTTGTTCCATTAAATTAATACTTGGGCTTGTTGGAACCGGCGGTCCCATATTTTCAAAAAATAGTCCATGTAAAATTGCTCCTGAGCCTTGAAAACTTAGTTCCTTTTCTAAACATTTTATATTTTCATAATCATTGCTTTCTCTTGCCCTTTTTAGTTTTTCTTGTACTTTGTTAGTATTATTTACATATCCTGTGTATAGGGTTTCATAATGAATTTTCAGTGTTTCTTTGCTATAATATGGTTCCAATGCATCTAAAGGATATGGCAACTCTATTTTTTCTATTCTTTCATCCATAAGACAAAAACCTCCTAATATGTATTTTATTACATTAAGAGGCTTTTTATTCTATAATAATTATTTATTTTTCTTAACTTTAATATTAATTTTTCTTTATTTTTAAATTATTGCGCTTTCTATCAATCTGTCTAATAATTCAGGATAATTTATTCCTACTGCCTCGAATAATTTGGGGTACATACTAATTTGTGTAAATCCTGGCATTGTGTTAATCTCATTTATATAAATATTATTAGTTTCATTTTCTATAAAAAAATCTACTCTTGATAATCCGCTTCCATCTATTGCTTTAAATGCTCTAATTGCCAATTTTCTAACTTCTTCAATTTGACTATCGTCTAATTTTGCAGGGATTATAGTTTTAGATTCAGGTATATTGTATTTTGCATCAAAACTATAAAATTCTTCAGCTGGTAGTACTTCTCCTACTGTCGATACAACAATATTATTCTTATTTCCATCATCTAGAATTGCACACTCTACTTCTTTTCCGTTTACTCCTTGTTCTACTAATATTTTTGTATCATATTTACTTGCATTTTCTATAGCTCTTTCTAATTCTTCAATGTTGTTCGCTTTTTTTACTCCTACTGATGAACCGGAATTTGATGGTTTTATAAACATTGGGAATTTTAATTTTGCTATTATTTTTTCTAATTCTAAGTTTTCATCTTCAAAATTATCTTTTACAATCTTATATGTATTATTTTTCTTTTGAATGTGTATATATGGTGTCTGTGAAATTTTAGCTCTCTCAAATATTATTTTTGTATATACTTTATCCATTCCTATACTTGACGCTAAAACTTTACATCCTACGTAAGGAATTTTCAACATTTCAAGCATTCCTTGTATTGTTCCGTCTTCTCCATTTTTTCCGTGTAATACTGGAAAAACTACATCTAGTGACTTTAAATATTTCACTACATTTTCTATTTCTATATTTTTTTCACTTGTCTCTTTTTGAATATAAGCTTTATACCATTTTCCTTCTTTATCAATATATATTGGATATATGTCGTATTTTTCTTTATTTAGGTTTTCTATTACCGATTTTGCTGACATTAAAGAGATCTCGTGTTCTGTTGAGCTACCTCCAAAGATAATTCCTATTTTCCTCATTTTTCCCTCCTCCGTGCTTTTTAATTATATGCTATTTTAAACTATCTTATTATTTCACTTTCAAAAAACTGTTCTTGAAAATATGTCAATTTTCTAATTTCCTCATTTGAAAAACTTCTACCTATTGGCACTATTATTAATTTGTCATCATCATCATTTGTTCTATGCATTACTGCTATGCATTCTCCTTCAAAACTTTCTAATGGTTCATTTACCCCTAAAAGATAACAATCTAATTCTTCACCATCTCCACTTACTGTATTTGGTATGTAACCATAATTAACTTGATAAATAAATCCATGTTTTGGATGTTTACTATTTAACGGTCTGTCAATATGAACTGTGACTTTTTTTCCAATATATCCATATGATGATCTTTGCTTTTTTAATAAAGCCTTTTGGTATTCTTCTACTCCAATCTTGATTGTTGGAACCATTTTTCTTTCATTTACAATTTTTATAAATTCTTCTATGCTTACCCATTTATATTCTATTGCTTCTCCATCTGGTAATGTGATTTCTTCATTTTTTATATCTTTTTTGAATAGCCATATGTCTGTAAATTTAGACATTTCTCCATCTTCTTTAAATTCTTTTAAAAATATTGCTTCCTTTTTTGAAAACTCTATTCCCAGTTCCTCTTTTATTTCCCTTATTACTCCATCTAAACTAGTTTCTCCTGCTAAGATAGATCCTCCATTGCATTCCCACATTAGTCCATATTTTTTATTTTTTGCCCTTTTACTTATTAATATTTCATTTTTTGAGTTAAGTATTAATGCAGTTACTACTATATGATATTCTCCTTTTTCTAGTATATTTCCTCTTTCTAATGTTTTTCCAATCTTTTTCCTTTTTCCATCATATATATCCCAAAGTTCTTTCACTTCTAACCTCCTTTATCATTTTTCTGATTCTTCTACTGGTCTTCTAACATGTGCTGTTTTCATATTACTTCGATTTCCTCCCAATATATCACTAAGTAAACTATTTCCTACTACTAGTATTTTTTCTGGTGGGACGTTTATCTTTTTACAAGCTTTTTCAAAATTTATTTTAAGTGGTTTTTTTGCAAATCCTATATATTCAATTCCTTGACTTTTTAAATACTCTTTTACTTTTGAATCTAATCCATTACTTACTACTATTACTTTTAGTTGTCTTTGTATTCCTTTTATCCATTTTTTGCTATCTTCTGGAATTGGTTTCATTTTACGTCTTAGTGTTTTATCCACATCTAATATTATTCCTTCTATCCCATATCTTTTTTTTATTTCTTCAATTTTTTCTTCAGTTAAATGTGTTACTTGATCTATTGTAATATCAGGTTTTATAATTTTAGAAAACACTTCAATTATTAACTGATAAATTCTGCCTGCTATGATTTTTTCTGATTGTTCCATTTTGTCTCCTCCAATTTATTTATTTAATTGTAATCTTCGGAACTAATGTTTTAAGGTAGTTATTACATTTTTGTCTCACTTGTGCTCTTGTTTCTATATAATTCTATTTCTTAGTTTTTGTTAAGAAGATAATTTGAGATTTAGATTCATTCCTTTAATTTTTTTCAAAAAGTTACATACATAGTGATGTATTAGTTATGCTTTCTTTTGCACCCTATAAATCAGTCTCAAAAATTTTACAATTGTTTTTTCCCATTCATTGGTCTTTTATGCTAAACATGATAATTTAATTACCTTTGTGTGATTTGTTTTTACCACTTTAATAAATGTTTTTTTACTTTTTATTGAAATGTGAAATTCTATATTTTTTATTTATAGCCTGTTTTATTCTATATCATTATTTATTATATGTGCTGGAAATTTGTTTTCTTTTAAAATACTTTGAATAGCTTTTGGCCATAATGGATATTCGTCAATTCTTTTTAAGTCTAACCATTCATATTGCAAATATTCTTTTCCTTCTATATTTTTTAATTCGTATTCTATTTTTTGATCTTCTTTGGCAAATTCAATTTTATATACAAACATTATTTCATGATATTTTGAGTCTTGCGTTTTAAAAAAGTTTTCTATTGTAGATATGTATTCCATTATTTTTATCTCTTTTCCAAGTTCTTCTTGTATCTCTCTTTTTACTGTATGTATTGAATCTTCGCCTATTTCAACTCTTCCTCCTATTAGTGCATAATGGTTGGAATTGGTATTTTTATGAACTAGTATTTTTCCATTGTGAATTATAACTCCTGCTGCTCTCACATTTAATTTGTAGTCATTAATATCTATTGTTATATCCATCTTGTCTTTCTCCTTTCATTTTTTCTATGATTATACTGCTTCTAATTATAACACTTGCTGTGTTTTATTTAAATATGTTTTTTCAAAATCCTTTTTCTTGTTGTGTTTTTTCTTACTATCATTATTTCATTGTGCTTTCTTTAAAAGTATATTTAGACACTTGGATGTTTTTACAATTATTTTTCTTTTGGGATTACAATAGTAACATTATAACCTTCGGGTTATGAGCGAGACCTGACCACTTTTTGTAGTTTTGTGACAATTAGAGTTTTTGTTGGTATTTCAGTATTTACAAGAGTTTTTACTTATAGAACATTTGTGCATTTTTAGGGCATTTTTTGAACAGATTTTACCCAATTTTTACCCAATTCATATAGTACGTTTGTTCTTAGAGTTTAGGCTCTTGTAAAGAATATTTTATTAATAAAAATTTTAATTTTTGGAGGATTTAGATTATGAATAATTTTAGAGAAGTTAATGATGATATTTTAAGAGATTGGTTAAGTTTTAGAGAGGAAACTGTT
>CALXZT010000048.1 GCA_944393315.1 uncultured Clostridia bacterium | reverse complement strand
AAATATCATTTAGTTGTAAATCCAAAAGAAGCGGAAATTGTAAAAAGAGTTTTTAATTTATATTTACAAGGAAATGGTTTAACAAAAATTGCCCAAATCTTAACAAAGGGTAATGTGCCAGTACCAGGAGAATCAAGAAATATAGGAAAAACAAGAAAAACAGTATTATATAATAGTTGGAAACAAACAACTATCAGAAGAATATTAGAAAATAGAGTATATCTTGGTGACTTAGTACAATTTAAAAGAAAAAATGTTAATTATAAATCAAAAATAAGAGTAAATGTACCAGAAGAAGATAGAGTAATTTGCAATAGAACACATGAGCCAATAATAGAACAAGAAGATTTTGATAAAGTGCAAGAAATCTTAAAAAGAAATAAATCATTTAAAGGAACAAAACATGATTATTTATTTAAAGGGCTGCTTTTTTGCACAGAGTGTGGAGCAAGACTAAATGTAACATATTCCAACTATGCTTTAAAAAAATATGGAGAATATCGTTATACAACAATATGTTATAGTTATTCAAGATTATATAGTGATATTTGTACAAGACATTCCAATAGTATCCCAGTATTAGAAGAATTACTTATCAAGCATATTAAAGAGGTATGCCAAAAATACATTTCAAATGATTTGCAAGATGAACTTGTGAAATTAGCAGAGCAAGAAAAAAGAAAAGAAAGAGAAAAATTTGATTATGAACAAAGAATAAAAGAACTAGAACAAAAAATAGAAGATAATAGCTTATATATGAAAAACCTATATAAAGATAAAGTTAAAGGTATTGTATCAGAAGAGGGTTATATAAATTTAACTGGAGAATTTGCAAAAGATAGAGATTCTTATATAAAAGAAAAATTAGAATTAGAAAAATTATTAACTCAAAAAGATACCAAAAAGGAAGATATAAATAAATTAGAAAAAATAGCAAAGGAATTTATATCTTTGGAAAAACCTACAAAACAATTATTAAATGAATTAATCGAAAAAATAACAATTTCAGAAAATCATGAAATTACAATTTATTATAAATTTAGTGAATTAAATCAATTTGAGAAAAATAAAAGTAAAACTATGAAAGAAGCAGAAATTGTAAATAATAGAAACAAAAAATATGAAGTAGCTTAAGATGTAAAGTTAAAATATATTTTTAACAGTCACATCGCTAGCTACTTCATATTTGAATCTATCTAAAGCTGATTGAGCTTCTGGAACTAATTTCTTATTTGAATTTGTCATGTTTTTTCACCTCCTGCTATATATAACATCTAAAGAAAAAACTATTGCTTTTTCTAAACTTATGATGTACAATTTCAAAGAAAATAAACAGGAAAAAAATAGAAAAATGCAAAAAAATAAAATCAGCATAAAAAGTATTTAAAATACAAAAAATAAAAAAGCAAAGAAAAATAAACATATTAAAAGACAATTAGCTCATGTACAGTAAAAGGAGGAAATAAAATGTATAAACTTATAGCAATAGATTTAGATGGAACATTACTTAACTCAAATGGAATAGTAAGTAATGAAACAAAAAAAATATTGCAAGAAATAATTGATAAAAATATAAAAATAGTTCTAACATCAGGTCGAATGATCGATTCAATCAAAACAATTTCCGAAGAAATTGGTAGGCAAAAATATCTTATTGCGGGCAATGGTGCTATTGTATATGATGTGGAAAAATGCCAAATTTTATACAAAAATTTTTTAAGCAAAGAAAAAATTTTAAATGTAATAAAAATTTGTGAAGAAAACAGTATTTATTACAATATATATACAGAAAAAGAGGTATTAACTCCATCTTTAAAATATAACGTATTATACTATCATAAAGAAAATTCTAATCGCGAAGAAAAAGATAGAACAAAAATAAACATAATAACTAATATGTATGAGTATATTCAAAATTCAGAGAGAGAAGATTACCTAAAAATAACAATTTGTGACGAAGATAAAATGATATTTAATTCTATCATTAAAATGATAAAACAAATAAAAGGAATAGATGTTATGGAGATTGAACACATGTCTAGGAAAAATATAATGCAAGGAACAGAAACAATCGAATTAAACTATTCATATACAGAAGTATCAGCTCAAAATGTAGACAAATGGGATGCAATTAGCTATATACTAGAACAAGAGCAAATACAAAAAGAAGAAGTTATAGCAATAGGAGACAATATAAATGACAAAAAAATGATAGAAAATGCTGGATTAGGAATTGCTATGAAGGGTAGTACACCAATAATAACAGAAATAGCTAATATAGTTACAGAAGAAACAAATAATTCGGATGGAGTAGCAAAAGCGTTAAAAAAAATAATAATTGACACATAATATTACAAAAATATTACAAAAAGATTAAGTTTGAATTACAAAAAAGCACAGCTATTGATTTAGAAGCAAGGATGTTGTACAATAAAATAAATCGAATTTTGTAAAAAAATATGCAAAATAGCGAAAAGGGAGGAATTAGGATGGCATCAAATCCAATACAAAAAAAAGTAAGAAATGCAGGATTAATAGGAGCTGCAATAACACTAATAGTAATGAGTGTTGTAGTAGCATTTTTATTAATGCAATTAAACAAAATAAAAGAAGAACAAGAAGAAATAGAAGCTTCATATAGGACAGTTTACACACTAAATCAAGATGTAAAATCAGGACAAGTTATAACAGAGGATATGCTTCAAGCAAGCACAGCACAAATACAACATATCCCTAACAATGCAACATCTACTTTAGACACATTTATAAACTATTCTTTAACAGACAGTGAAGGAAACAGACTTTACTCAGATGAACAAGGAACCTTCTTGCTTAGAGATAGTGAATATATGGAGGTTTATGAAGAAAATAATAGATATTATACCTATTTAAGTAATGGACAAAGAGAAGAAGTAACAGGTATAAGACAGGATGAACTTTATACAGATACATATGGAACATTCTTAGTTAGAACGGCAAGCCAAAAAACAAGAGTATACAAAGAAGACATGACAGAAGAGTATTATATATTAAGACTAACATATAATACAACTGCTGATAGAACGCCAACAAGAGAAAAAGAATACATAGATATACTAGGAACACCATTAATAGCTAAAATTGCTATGAACCAAAATACAGTTCTAACCTTAGAAATGTTATCATTAGGAAGTATATTAACTGATGATGTAAGAAAACAAGAATATAATGCAGTAATATTGCCAGTTGATTTAGCTACAGGAGACTATGTAGATATAAGAGTACAATTCCCAACAGGACAAGATTTCATAGTAGTTTCAAAAAAATCAGTTGAAATTCCAGTAATAGATGGAATGGACTCAGAAAATACAATATGGATGAATCTTTCAGAAGATGAAATATTATCAATGGCTTGTGCTATAGTTGAAGCTTATAGAATAAATGGAACAAAAATATATGCTACAAAATATACAGACCCTGGAATGCAAGAAGCAGCAACGCCAACATACCCATTAAGTGCTGAAACAGTATCACTAATACAATCAGATCCAAATGTAACAGATGTTGCAGAACAAAAACTAAGAGATAGATATACTGAAGCAATGATAAATATAAGAAATAACAACATAAATAATGAACTACAAAAAGAGGAAAATTCAGCAACCAATGTTCCAGGAAAAGTAAATGAAAGTATCGTAAAAACACAAGAAGAAAGAAAGAAATACTTGCAATCATTGGCAAATGGAGCTACAAATTAAATTTTAAGTTCATCATATGATCTTAAATAACTTGAAAGAAAGGAAAAAATATGGAAAAAGTAGGATTCATTGGAGGGTACGATAAAACAGATGTTATTATCTATATAGCAAAAATACTTACAGAATTAGGCAACAAAGTTTTAATTTTAGACACTACCCAAAAGCAAAAAACAAGGTATGTAGTTCCTGCAATAAATCCAACTATTTCATATGTTACGGAATTTAAAGGCATAGATGTAGCCGTTGGATTTGAAAATTTTGACGCAATACAAAATTATTTTGGGATTGGTGACGAGGAGCTAGCATATGATTATGCATTAATAGATTTAGATAACATGGATATAGCAAATAATATAGGATTATCAATTACAGATAGAGTTTATTTTGTAACAGCCTTTGATTTATATTCCCTAAAAAAAGGAGTAGAAATATTAACAGACCTAAAAAATCCATTAAAATTAACAAAAGTATATTTTTCTAGAACCTTTTATAATGAAGATGATGAATATTTAGAATTTTTAGCATTAGGAAAAAAAGTCGTCTGGGATGAAAATGTAATATATTTTCCAATAGAAAGCGGAGATGAAACTGCAATTGCAGAGAACCAACGTTTAGGAAAAATTAAATTTAAAAATTTAAGTACAGATTATAAAGAGGGGATAGTAGCTTTAGCGACTCATATTCTTGGAGGAAAGAATAAGGAAATTAGGAGTCTAATTAAAAACTTAGAATAAAGGAGATACATATGTCAATAGTAACATTTTGGGGAAGTGGCAAAGAACAAGTTGGAAAAACTTTAGCTGTAGTAGCAATTGCTACTAATATGGCGATTGAACATAATAAAAAAATATTAGTGGTTTCAGCAAGCTATAACAATGACACCCTTAAAAATTGCTATTGGAATGAGGAAACTACTAAAAAGAATAGTATATTTAGACCTAAAGCTGGCGTCGAACTTGAAAATGGAATAGAGGGATTAGCAAAAATAATCCAAAGTAATAAAGCAACACCTGATTTAATAACCAATTATACAAAAGTAGTATTTAAAGACAGATTAGAAATACTATTAGGATTTGAAGAAAAAACATTATCTACAAGTGAAGAGGTAGCAAAAATATATTCAGATATTGTGCAAGTTGCTGGGAAATATTATGATATGGTTTTTGTGGATTTAGATAATGAAATAAATTCAATTGGGGCGGATGAAATTCTTAAAAAATCAGATTTAGTTATAGCTATGACTTCTCAAAAAATAGCAAGTATAAAAACAATGCAAGAAAAAAAGATAGCATTACCACAAAACAAAGTGATGCTTATAATAGGCAGATATGATAGAAGATCAAAATATACAATAAAAAATCTTACAAGAATGTTTAAAGAAAAAAAAGAAATATTAACAATACCATATAATACATTGTATTTTGAAGCATCACAAGAAGGTGGTGTGCCAGACTTATTTTTAAGATTGAGAAGAATAGAAGATAAAAATGATGGAAATTTCTTTTTTATTGAACAAGTAAAAAAGGCCACACAGGAAATTATAAACAAAATACAAGAAGATAAAATGGTAAGATAAGGTGGGAGGTAGAAAATGAGCATATTTAATATAGCATTAATATTAGTAGTATTAATTGCCATAGTTGCAATAATATATGTATATATCAATAAAAAGAAAAATGCTGTAGTTGAAGAAATGGAAGTAGACGACAAAACCTTCACTTTGCTAAAGATGAGAGATTTCGTAAAACGTAGACTTGATGAAATAACAAAAATAAACTTATATGATATTGGTTTATCAGAAGAAGAATTAAAAAGAAGAAAAAACAAAAAATATGAGTTGAAAAAGGCATTAAAAGGTTGTACATATGGAGATGTAAATGACAAAAAATATGTAAAGGAACTTATTTATGACTTGCTTGCAAAAGAATATGGAGTAGATGAAACAAACATATCAAAAGCAATTCCATTTGATATACCATCACTATTAACTTCACAAGATAAATTTGATATATTAATTTATACATATAAAAAAGAGTTTGGATATGAGGCTTTATCTGAATTAATAAAAAAATATAATTTAGATGTATTAAAATATATTCAAGGAGAAACAAAACCTTGTTATGTAATAACAGAAGACGAAATAAGCGACATATTTGAAAAAGAAGCTATAGTACTATCATTTACTGATAAATTAAATATAGTAGTTCAAAGAATATATCAACACTACAAAGGATATAGCTCAATAGATGAAATAAGAGATATGAATATAGATGGTGTGTCAGGAGGTGTATCTGGACTTCCAGAATCATTCTTAAGCCAGGTTGCACAAACTGATGGAGACTATCTGGAGCAAATAGCAGAATATAAAGTACCACGTGCATGTGACAGTATATGGATAATGTTTAGAGGTAAATCAATACGTTTAGCATTTCTTTCATTTGGAACAGAAGCTGAATTAAAAAGAGTTTGCCAAAACATATACAAATATAATAACCCAGGACAATTATCAGATACAAATGGTTATAAAATAAACGAAATGAAAGATGGTTCACGTGTTGTAGTAGTAAGACCAAGCATGTCAGAAACATGGGCATTTTTCGTAAGAAAATTCGACGTAAAACGTGCCACACTAGAACAAATAGTAACTTATACTGGATATGAAGAAACAATAAACTTATTAAAATTCCTTGTAAAAGGAGCAAGAATTATATCACTAACTGGTGAGCAAGGTTGTGGTAAAACAACAATGCTTATGGCAATGATAGAGAACATATATGAAACAATGAACCTTCGTATTACAGAGACTGCTTTTGAGTTACACTTAAGAAAAATATACCCTACAAGAAATATTTTATCAATGCGTGAAACAGAAACAGTTTCAGGACAAGACTGTTTGGACGTTCAAAAGAAAACTGACGGTTCTGTAAACATAATAGGAGAGGTTGCGACAGACCCTGTAGCTTCTTGGATGATACAATCAGCTCAAGTAGCATCTAAATTTACATTATTTACACACCACGCAAAAACTTTCCCAGACTTAGTAACAGCACTTCGTAACTCAATGTTAAGAGCAGGAGTATTTAGAAACGAAAAAACAGCAGAAGAACAAGTAGTTCAAGTATTGAACTTTGATATACACCTAGTAAAAGATTTTAGAGGAAAAAGATATATTGAAAGAATAACAGAATGTATACCAATTCAAGCAAAAGATGATTACACTTATGACCATAGAAAAGAAAAAACACTAGAAGGAAAATTTGATAAATTTTTTGATAATGCAACACAATTTTTCAGCAAATCTACAGATAGACAACTATATACTTATAAAAACATATTAGAATATATTGATGGCGAATATGTAATTACAAATAAAATATCAGACAAAAACTTACTAGAAATGCGCGAAAATATGAATGATGAAGACCAACAATTATTTGACCAATTTGTAGAAAGAAATTGGGGAACCAAAACACCAATTAGAGCTAAAACAAAAGCAAAAGTGGAAGAGTAGGAAATAATGAAAAAAACAATAAATTTAATATTAGAGATAGGAGGTGTTTAAAAATGCCAGATACACAAACCTTAATGATAATAATGGGATCAGCAATTGCATTATTTGCTGTAATTATTATCGCATATTTGATACTAAGAAAACAGATGCAAAAATCTGAATATGTTCAAATGAAAAAATTGCAAGAAGGAACAAAGGCAAATACTTTCTCTATGGAAGTACTTTACCAAAAAATGTATGTAACATTTATTAGAACACCTTTCTTAAAAAGATACATATTAAAAGTTAGAAGAAGACTTGAAATATTAAATATAGATGATGAATATGCAACAAGAAGAGACTCTGCAAAAATATTATTTAAAACCTTATGTATTGTAATACCAATAGCAATAATAACAATACTGATAACTCATGAAAATTCACTATTAATGTCAATACTATTAATATTTGAACTATTTATGGTAGATACATACATAGATGGTATGGTTGACAAAATAGACAATAACTTATTAAGAGAACAAATAGACTTTTTTTCTGAGATTAGACATGCATATCATGAATATAACATGGTAGAAGAAGCAATATATCAAGTATCACTTGATGATGAAAAAAACATTTCAAGGCAAGGCGAAAAGATATATGAAGTTTTAATTTCAGATGATCCAGAAACAGAACTAGAAAAATATTATGATATTGCACCAAACAGCTACTTAAAAGAGTTTGCAGGTATATCATATTTAACAAAAGAATTTGGAGATAGAGAAGAAAATGGTACTTCTTTATACTTAAAAAACGTAAATAACATAACTCAAGAAATGCAATTAGAAATACTAAAAAGAGATAAGTTAAATTACCAATTTCAAAGCTTATCAGTAATATCAATTTTACCAGTATTATTAATTGAACCACTAAAAGCTTGGTGTATGTCTAATTTTAGTTTTACAGAGAGCTTTTATAAAGGAAAATCAGGAATTATTGTTCAAATGTTAATAGTACTAATAACAGTTGTATCATACATAATTACTAGAAGATTAAAAGACAATGGTTCAACTGCAATAGACACAACAAACACAGAAAATCCATGGCAAGAAAAAGTTTACAGAAAATTAAAGAAAATAATTGATTTATTTATACCAAAACCAGGAACAAAAGATTATAGAAAACTTAAAGATTTGTTAAAAGATGCAGCTTCTAAATTAAAGATGGAATGGGTCTATGTAAATAGAATATTTTTAGCAATAGGAACATTTATAGTATCCATAATCTTTATGATTATTTTGCATAATATACAAGTTGACTACATATATACAGAGCCGACCACAGACTATGACTTAGTAGGGTCGATGACAGAAAAAGATAGATTAAAAGCAGAAGAAATAACAGAAATAGACAATTATTTCTTAGACATGTTTAAAGGAAAACAAAAAACAACTCAACATGACATCGAAGTTGCAATGGAAAGATCTAAATATTATGAGGATGCGACAGCAGAAGAAATAGAAACAGCAGCTATAAGAGTCCTTGAAAAACTACAAGTAATTAATAATGAATATTTAAAATGGTTTGAACTTTTATTAGGATTTGTATTTGCTTTAATTGGCTATATGGTACCAATCTGGATGCTATATTTCCAAAAAATAATGAGACAGTTAGAAATGGAAAATGAAGTAATGCAATTCCAGACCATCATAATGATGCTAATGAAAATTGAAAGAGTAAATGTAGAAATGATACTAGAATGGCTTGAAAGATATGCTAACATATTCAAAGAACCAATAAGTAAATGTGTAAACAACTATGAGGCAGGAGCTTGGGAGGCATTAGAAGAAATGAAGGGCTCAGTATCTTTCTCACAATTTATAAGAATAATTGAAAGCTTACAAGCAGCAGTAGAAAAAATACCAATTAGAGAAGCTTTTGATGAGCTTGATTCAGATAGGGATTACTACCAAGAAAAGAGAAAAGAAGCAAATGACAGACTAATTGCAAGAAAAAGCTTGATAGGAAGAGCAGTAGGATTTTCACCAATGATATGTTTATTTGTCGGATATTTAATTGTACCATTAGTATTTATTGGAATGACAAGTATGTCAAGCTCAATGAGTAGTGCAGGAAGTATGACATAATAATGTTTTTAGGAGTAAAAATTAACTCCTAAAAACATTAATGAAAGGAAATTTATATGGAAAATGCATCAAAGGCCTTATTAATAGCGGCAGGAATATTGATAGGATTGATTCTAATAACAATGATAATATTTGGATATAATCAAATTTCCAGTTATTATACTAATAGAGAAGAAGTAAAGCAAAGTGAACAATTAGCAGAATTTAATAAGCAATATATAGGGTATGATAGGGAAGATGTAAGAGGAAGCGATTTATTATCTTTAGTAAACAAAATAATAGATTATAATGCGCCTAGAATAAATGATGTAAACGAGGAAAAAATTGAAATATCAATTATAATACCAAATATAAACACAAATGATGAATCAAAATTATTCTTTTATAAATATGATGAGTACTATAGGACAGGAGCAAAAACAGCGTTAATAAAATTTGGAGAAAGTAATAAATACACACAAGATAATATTTATAATAATAATGGATTAATTGCTGAAGCAAACAAAATAGAAAGTAAATATACACAAGCATTGGCAACAAAATTAGCATCTAAAATGTCAACTTTAATGGGAGAAAATTCGAGACAAACCCCAGAAGAACTTTTTGAAGAATTAAAGATTGATCCTTTAGACTATGGAAGTACTTTAGATTTGGCTATTACAAATATTCAAAATGATATTTTAAAATACTATCAATATCAGCAATTCAAAAGAGCACATTTTGATTGCCAAGATTTAACATATAAAGATGGAAGAGTCAAGAGCTTTAAATTCGTATTTAATGGAACCTTTGAATAATTTTAATTAGGAGTTTATTATGGAAAATGCAAGTAAAGCCTTACTTATAGCAGCAGGAGTATTAATTGGAGTATTAATATTATCAATGGCGGTATATTTAGCACATGTGTTAGGTGAATATGCAGCTGAAACACAAAGTAAAATAGATGAAAATTCAGTAGCACAGTTCAATGCCAGATTTTTACAATATGCAGGGTTAACACAATTGACAATTCAAGATGTGATAACTGTTAAAAATTATGCTCTAGAAAATAACAAGGAAGATGTAAATTATAATCCATCTTTAGATACATACAGAGCAGGAGTAAATAATGATTATATAGATGTTTACTTTGCAGAAACAAAAATTCTTGCACATAATCAATCAGCATTAATCTTGGGAAAAAATGATGAAGACTTATTGAAGTCAGAAATGCTTGAAATCAATTCTGGCAAAGAATATAACAGATTTACTTGTGAAGTAGAAGTAAATGCTCAAACAGGAAGAGTAAACAAAATATACTTCTATGGAACTTGAACAAATTTAATAGACTAAAGATATTGCAAAAAATGCAAAAAAATGTTATAATATAAGGTAGTAGGATGAAAAAAAATATAATTTTATTAAGTATAGTAGTAGTAATTATAGTTGCAGTTGTGAGTTTTAATTATATTAACTATACTAAGCAACATAATGAAATATTAAAATATAACCTTGAATATGAAAATAATTACCAAAAAGAAATTTACGGAATTGACTTGACAACAATAATAAATAAGGTTATAAATAATAATGAAAAGAATAATGTCGAAATAGGTCAAGACAAAAAATACATAAACAACGAGACAAATTCCATTAATATAGAAATAAAAATAATAGATACAGATGAGATTTACTCTATGGAAACACTATATAATGGAGGAATGGAACAATTTGTTCAATATTATGGTAATATTCAATTTAAATGCACAAAAATTGAATATCACAAAAAAACAGGTAGAGTCAGTTACCTATACTTTGAACAAATTTCTGAATAATGTTACTAATGTTTGATATTTTTTAAAATATCAAGAAAATAAAAAACAAAAGTAAAAAGGAGGAGATATTATGGAAAACGCAACCAAAGCCCTATTAATTGCAGCAGCAATATTAGTTGCTATTATAATTATATCTTTAGGTTTAGCAGTTGTTCGTCAAGGACAAGAA
>CALXZT010000047.1 GCA_944393315.1 uncultured Clostridia bacterium | reverse complement strand
TTTCTATTTTTATACATCTAGGGTGAAATATTCGTTTCTAAACTTTTAAGGTGATTTTATCATAAATTAAATACAGTACATTACTGGTTACACTTGACATAATCCGAATTTGAATATATAATATACATATACGAAAATTTTCTGCTAAAAATTGAGAATACTTTCTCGATTTGTTTGCAAACGTATTGCAAGCAAACAAAAGTATCTCATTGTGTTGAAAATTAGTAGTAAAAAAACGACAGGAGGATTTATAATGATTAATGCAGACCAAGCGCGGCAGCAAGTTCTTGATTCCGTTTTTAAACGAATTGAAGCAAGAGCTAAGGAGGGTCGGTATAGTCTATGTCTTGATGTGGATTCTATGAACTATCAAGAAATTTTTTTTAAGAAATTGGCTTATGAGTATGGTTTCGATGTCTTTGTTACGCACATAGGTTCTTCTTATAAAATTACAATTTCCTGGCATGAAGGAAAAGATGGCGATTTTTTCTTGCATGAAGAAGACTGGGATCCGTGGGGTTGATGGTTCAATATTATAACACAATGAGATTTTTGTTAGGGACTGGTTTCGACTAGTCCCTAACAAATTATTGGATAATGAAAACCCCCTGTTTTACAGGGAGTGTTTAAAAAGTAGTATTTTTATAATTTTAAAATACTACTTTTTTGTATTAATAATTATTTCTAGAAATGTGTCTAATATACATTAAGTATTATCATTACCTGATTATGCAACATGCCTATCACACATAGAAAGAGACTACCACTTGGGTAGTCTAAAAAAATAAATTACTATTTATATATTTTTGAATTTAAAACATTAACTATTTATTTAAAGGTTCTTTTTTTCTATTTTTAGGGCTGAAAAATATATCTGCAAAATCTTGAATTGTTAGTTCAAATATATTAGCTATTGCTGAAGCTTCATTTGCAAGGAATTCTTTTTCTCCTTCTAATTTTCGATTTAATTCACTAATCTTTATGTTTAATTTCTTAGCCAACTCTTTTATTATCGCTTTCCAGAAAGATTTACTGAACTTTTAAATAACTTTGAACTAACTTATGAACAAGTTGCACAAAAGTTAGGTATTAAATCTAAAGGAACTATTTCCAAATATTCTAAAGGAACAATAACACCCGATATTTCAACAATTGATAAGATTGCTAATTTATTTAATGTTTCTCCTATTTGGTTAATTGGTTTTACAGATTATAAACATTATAAAATTAATGAATAGTTATTTTATATTATATATATAATTTTTTATTTTTTCGAATTTATTTTATAAATATATTGTTTTTTTATATAAAATAAGTTTTTTTATTAAGAAAAGTCTAATTTTTCTATTACTAAAAATAAAATAATTAAAACTAAGTTAGTTTTAATTATTTTTTATTTTTAGTATATTTTAAATAATAGTATATTAACTATATCTTTTTTAATAAACTATTATTTTATAATTCAGCTTCGATATTTAAAAGTCTATTATATTTTGCTATTCTATCTGTCCTACATGGTGCTCCTGTTTTTATTTGACCACTATTTACTGCAACAGCTATATCTGCAATTATTTCATCTTCTGTTTCTCCTGATCTATGTGATATTATTGTTTTATACCCATTTTTATGTGCTAAGTCTATGGTATCTAATGTTTCTGATAAAGTTCCTATTTGATTTGGTTTTATTAGTATTGCATTTGCAACTTTTTCTGTTATTCCTTTTTGCAATCTTTCTGAATTTGTTACAAAAAGATCATCTCCTACTAATTGCACTTTCTTGCCAATTTTTTGCGTTAGAATTTTCCATGATTCCCAATCTTCTTCTGCAAGTCCATCTTCAACTGAAACTATTGGATAATTTTGTGTTAAATCTACTATATAATCTATCATTTGTTCTTTGGTTTTAAATTCATTTGTTTTCCAGAAATAATATCCCTCTTGACCTATTTTCTTTGCTTCTTCATACATTTCTGTACTTGCCACATCTAATGCTAGCATAACATCTTTACCTGGTTCATATCCAGCTCTTATAATTCCTTGTAATATTAATTCTAATGCCTGCTTTTCGTTATTTAAATTTGGTGCAAATCCTCCTTCATCTCCAACTGCAACTGAGTATCCCTTTTCCTTTAATACCTTTTTTAAATTATGATATACTTCTACACCTACCCTAAGTCTTTCTTTGAAGCTTATGTTTCCAACTGGCATTATCATAAATTCTTGTGTACTAAGGTTATTGTCAGAGTGCTTTCCTCCATTTAAAATATTCATCATTGGCACTGGTAATAAGTGTGCATTTACTCCACCAATATAATTATATAGACTAAGCCCTAATGAATCTGATGCTGCCTTAGCAACTGCTAATGACACTCCAAGAGTCGCGTTTGCTCCAAGTTTTGATTTATTATCAGTTCCATCTAATTCAATTAGTAACTGATCTAGTTTTCTTTGTTCATATGCATTCATATTTTTAATTTTATGGGCAATTTTATTATTTACATTATCTACAGCCTTTTGGACTCCTTTTCCTAAATATCTTTGCATATCTCCATCTCGTAATTCTACAGCTTCAAAACTCCCTGTTGACGCTCCTGATGGAACAATGCTTCTACCATAAAATCCGCCCTCTAGTATAACTTCAACTTGCACAGTTGGATTTCCTCTTGAATCTAATACTTCTAATGCTCTAATATCTACAATGCCTAAATAATCTTTCATGACTACCTCCTTTTTTTACTATTTTATCCAATTAATGGAGGTATATACATTTATTTATGATGCTTTTTTACTTCTTAATTTTAGTGCATATTGCATAGATATTTCATTAATATCTCCTGAAGATATTCTTGCTATCTCTTCTACTGTTTCTTGTTCATTTAATTGTTTTACTGATGTGCTAGTTCTTTCTCCTACAATATTTTTACTTATAAAATAGTTATAATCTGCACTTGCAGCTATTGTGGCTAAATGTGAAATACATATAACTTGGTGATTTTTAGATATGCTTCTTAATTTGTCGCCTACAGCATTTGCCGCCTTTCCGCTAATTCCTGTATCTATTTCATCAAATACTAGTACCGGCATTTTGTCAGTTTCTGATAATACCTTTTTTATTGCTAACATAATTCTAGACATTTCTCCTCCTGAAGCTATTTTTACTAATTGTTTTTCATCTTCTCCTTTATTTGTCGTAATATATATTTCTACTTGGTCTTTTCCTGTCTCAAAAAATTCGCTTTCTAAATAATCAACATGAACATTTATTTTTGCATTTAACATTTCAAGGTCTCCTAATGTTTGGTTAATTTTTTCACTTAAGACTTTGCTGTTGGTAAACCTGATGTTATGTATTAATTTTGCTATTGTGTTCATTTGTTTTTTTGTTTGTTCTAAATTTTGTTTTAGTTTTTTATTATATTCTTCTGAATTTTCGATTTTGTTTATTTCTTCAGCTATTTTTTCTTTATATTTTATAATTTCTTCGATATTATTCCCATATTTTCGTTTTAATGAATATATTAAATCTAGTCTTTCTTCAATATTGTTTTTTTCTTCTTCGTCAAAGTCTATCTCTTCTTTATAATTGTAAATGTCTCTTGAAAGCTCCTGTAACTCATAATAAATACTTTTTAGATTATTATTACAACTTAGATATTTTTTGTCTATATCTTCTATTTTTTCTAGTGCTCTTACTGCATAACTTATTACATCTATTGTGTTGTCTCCTAAAGCCTCATTAACGATATTTAGATTTTCTACTATTTTTTCAGAGTTTTGAATCTTTCTTTTCTTTTCATCAAGTTTTTCTTCCTCTCCTGATTTTAAATTGGCTTCTTCAATTTCATTTAGTTGGTATCTTAATAGGTCTAGCTTTCTCTGTTTTTCTTTTTCGTCTCCATAGTTTTGTTTTAACTCTTTGTTTAACTTTTTATATTCACAATATGCTATTTGATATTCAACTTTTAGTTTATTAATTTCATCTCCAGAAAATGCATCTAGATATTCTATATGTGTTTTACTATCTAGTATTTTTTGATTATCGTTTTGACCATGAATTTCTATGTAATTTTTCATAAATTCTTTTAATTCGCTTACAGTTACTAATCTGCCATTTATTTTGCACATATTTCTTCCATTTGTAAAAATCTCTCTTGATATTATTATGTTTCCATCTATTGAGTTACTGTTTTCTGGCATATAAAGACATATTTCTACAAAAGAATGGTCTTCCCCTTTTCTAATCATTTCTTTTGAAAATCTTCCTCCAGATATTATGTCTAAGGAACCTATTATTAATGATTTTCCAGCTCCAGTTTCACCAGTTAATACATTTAACCCATTGTTTAAATTAATTTCTAAATCATCAATTATTCCTATGTTTTTTATATGTAAATTTGTGATCATAGTAAATTCTTCCTTTCCGATTATTGACTTTTTGATAAATTAGTTTGCAAGAATATTTGTTCGCTTGTTATTTTAATACCAAATATTTGTTTTGTCAAGAGATATTTTAGATTTTTCACAAAAAATTATTTTTTGCATATGATATTATGAGATTTTATTAATATTTATTTTATATTTTACTTGATGGGAGGTTTATATGGGACTTACTTCATCTTCAACTGGTTCTACACTGTTAAGGAAAAATAAAGATTTAAAAATTAAGTATGATTTCCGCATTGCTTTAGGTGGTAATCCTAATGTTGGCAAATCTACGATTTTTAATTCATTAACAGGTATGAACCAGCATACTGGAAATTGGGCTGGAAAAACTGTTGAAACTAGTTTGGGTTCATGCTCATATTTAAATAAAAATTTTTTATTTGTAGATTTGCCAGGTACATATTCTATTATTTCTAATTCTGAGGAAGAAGAAATTGCTCGTGATTATATATGTTTTGAAAATCCTGATGTTACAGTAATTGTTGTAGATGCAACTTGTTTGGAAAGACAGCTTAATCTTGTTTATCAGACAATGGAACTAACAAAGAATCTAGTAGTTTGTGTAAATTTATTAGATGAAGCTAAAAAGAAAGGCATTAGTATTAATTTAGAGCTTCTTTCTGAGAAACTAGGTGTTCCTGTTGTAGGTGTTATCGCTAGAAAAAAGAAAACTTTGCATGAACTTTTAAATACTATTTACAAGGTTTGTTTAGGCAAAATTAAGCCTTCACCTATTTTAATAAAATATCCATCTATAATTGAAAATTCAGTTGCTGAAATTACAAATACTTTAAGAAATTTATATCAATTACCTGAATATTTGTATAGATGGATCTCACTTAAAATTCTTGATGATAATGAAGACATTTTAAATTCTATACAAAAACGATTTTCAATAGATTTTAAAAGAAATGAAATTATTGAGGTTAAAAATGCCTGTTTTACAAGGTTTATAAAAGAAGATAATAGCTCTTTTAGAGAAACTATTGTTTCTAAAATAATAAAAACTGCTGAAAATGTTGCAAATGAAGTGTGTTCTTTTAATAAAGTATCAAATTCTAATAAAGACAGAAAAATAGATAAAATTCTTACTTCAAAAAAATTTGGAATTCCAATTATGCTACTTTTTCTTGCTTTAATTTTTTGGATTACTATTGTAGGCGCAAACTATCCTTCACAATTTTTGTTTAACTTTTTTGCTTTTATTCAGGAGAAACTTTTAATTAAGGCTACTACTTTTGAAATTCCAAAATGGATTTCAGATATGCTTATTTTGGGTGTTTACCAAACTGTTACTTGGATAGTTTCAGTTATGCTTCCTCCAATGGCTATTTTTTTTCCACTGTTTACAATTTTGGAAGATTTAGGATATCTCCCACGTATAGCTTTTAATTTGGATAAATTTTTTAAGAAAGCTTGTACTTCAGGAAAACAAATGATTACTATGTGTATGGGTTTTGGGTGTAATGCTTGTGGTGTTACAGGATGCAAAATAATTGACTCACCACGTGAAAGATTAATTGCAATTTTAACCAATAGTTTTGTTCCTTGTAATGGAAGATATCCTATATTAATAACAATTGCAAGTATATTTATTGTTGGTGGAGTTTCAGGATTTAGTGCATCTATTTTCTCGACATTAGCAGTTATCTTTGTAATATTACTTGGAATTTTACTTTCTTTACTGGTTTCTAAAATTTTATCTAAAACAATTTTAAAAGGTATTCCTTCTTCATTTGTATTAGAATTACCACCTTATAGAAAACCTCAATTTGGTAAGATTTTGTTACGCTCGGTTTTTGATAGAACATTGTTTGTTTTAGGGCGAGCACTTGTAGTAGCTGCTCCAGCTGGATTAGTTATTTGGATTTTTGCTAATATTGGATTTGGTCGGAGTGTCTCTTCTTTCACATATTGCAAATTTTCTAGAGCCTTTTGCTAGACTCATGGGATTAGATGGATATATTTTGACAGCTTTTATTTTTGGAATTCCTGCAAATGAGATCGTTTTGCCAATTATATTAATGTGTTACCTTGGAGGAAATTCACTTAGTAATATCTCTGATACATATGAAATTGGAAATATTTTAAGAGCTAATGGTTGGAATATTTTAACAGCTATTAATATGATGATTTTTACTGTCCTACATTTTCCTTGTACTACTACTTTACTTACTGTTAAAAAGGAAACTGGCAGGTGGAAATGGGTAACTTTAGCTTTTGCACTTCCTACTGTTTGTGGTATTATTGTTTGTATGTGTACTAATTTAATTTTTAATGTGTTTAGCTTTGCTTTTTTATAATCGCACAACAATAAATACCCACACCTATAGACGTGGGTATTTATTATTAAATTTTTATTAAAATATTCCTACTATTTCTCCATCTTTATTTATATCAATATGCTCTGCTGCTGGCTCTTTTGGGAGTCCTGGCATAGTCATTATTTTCCCTGTTATTACTACTATAAATTCTGCACCTGCTTTTAAAACTACATCTTGAATATGTATTTTAAAAGGTTTTTCTATTTTTAAAAGCTTTGGATTATCTGAAAGAGAATATTGAGTTTTTGCAATACATACTGGTAATTTTCCATACCCTAATTTCTCAAATTTTCTTATTTTCTGTTTTGCAACTTCATCAATTTCTATTCCCTCTGCTCTATATATATTTTTTGCAACTTTTTCTATTTTTTCTGTTATATTTTCGTTTAAATCATATATATATTTTAATTCTGTTTTTGGCTTTTCTACTAGTGCTACTAGTTTTTCGGCTATATCTATTGCTCCTTCTGAACCTTTTTCCCAGCTCTCTACTAAACTTAGCTCAACTCCACGTTTTGCTAGTTCTTGCCTTAAGTAATTAATTTCTGACTCTGTATCTGTGTTATATTTGTTTAATGCTACTAATACTTTTAACCCAAACTTATTTTTTATATTATCTATATGTGTATATAAGTTATCTATTCCTGCTTTTAATCCTTCTAAATTTTCATTTTGTATATTTTCTTTTGGAACCCCTCCATGATATTTTAAGGCTTTTATTGTAGCGACACATACAACAGCATCTGGGGTTAAATTTGCTTTTCTACACTTTATGTCTAAAAACTTTTCTGCCCCTAAATCTGCTCCAAATCCTGCTTCTGTTATTGTGTAATCTGCGAGTTTTAGTGCTAATCTAGTTGCTATAATACTATTACATCCATGTGCAATATTTGCAAATGGTCCCCCATGCATTATGCAAGGAGTATGTTCTAGAGTTTGTATTAAATTAGGTTTCAATGCATCTTTTAATAATACTGTCATTGCTCCTTGTGCGTTTAGGTCTCTAGCATACACTGGTTTTTCTTCATTGTTATATCCTATAACTATATTTCCTAATCTTCTTTTTAAATCTTCTATATTTTCACTTAAGCATAATATTGCCATTATTTCTGAAGCTACACTTATGTCAAAACCATCTTTTCTTGGTACTATTTTGCTTTCATCTGAAAGCCCAGTTTCAATTACTCTTAATTGCCTATCATTTAAGTCTAAACATCTTTTCCATGTGACATTTTTTAGTTTTAGTTCATTTCCATGGTATATATGGTTATCTATCATTGCAGATAATAAATTGTTTGCAGATGTAATTGCGTGAATGTCTCCAGTAAAATGTAAATTTATATCCTCCATTGGAGCTACTTGTGCTCTGCCTCCTCCTGTTGCTCCCCCCTTTACTCCAAATACTGGTCCTAATGAAGGTTCTCTTAATGCTAATATTGGTTTTTCACCAATTCTAGCTAGTCCATCTGCTATTGCAATAGAAATCGTGGTTTTTCCCTCTCCTAGTGGTGTTGGACTTATTGCAGTAACTAAAACTAATTTTCCATCTTTGTTCTGATTTATTTTTTCATATACTCTTTCTGATATTTTTGCCTTATATTTTCCATATAATTCTAAATCATTTTCATCAATTTTTAGTTTATTTGCTATTTTTCTTATATCTTCTAATTTAGTATTTTTTGCTATTTCTAAGTCTGTCATTTTTCCACCTTATGTTTACCATTAAAAGTAAACATATCCTCCTTTACACTTATATTTATAAAATTAATCCTGCCATTACTCCAACCAATGCTCCAACTAATACTTGTATAGGTGTATGACCTAATACTTCTACTAGTCTTTCATGTACTTCTAATGATGATAATCCTGGTGTTTCTATCATTTTGTTTAGTAATTTAGCCTGTTTGCCTGCTGCTCTTCTTACTCCAGCGGCATCATACATTACTATAAATGAAAAAATTACAGCTAATGCAAAAGTAGCTGAATCTACTCCTTCGTATTTTCCTACTAAAGTGGCTAAACTAACTACTACTGCTGAATGAGAACTTGGCATTCCTCCTGCTCCTAAAATTCTTTTAAAATTAAATTTTTTTGTTGTTATTAAATCATATACCACTTTAAATAATTGTATTAAAAACCATAATGTAAATGGTACATATAAAAATTTATTAGATATAATCGACGTTATTGTGTTCATCTTAATTCCCCTTAGTTTTCTTAAATTTTTTTATGAATTTATATTTAATTTACATATTAAAAATTTCTTCTGTCATTTCTCCATTATTTTCGAGTAAAATAGATATTCTTTTTTCTGAACTTTCTAAAATTTTGCTGCATTCTTTTGAGATTTTCATTCCTTCTTCAAATTTAGCTACTGAATCATCTAAATTTAAATCACCTTTTTCTAATTCTTGCACTATACTCTCTAGTGTTTCCATTAATTCTTCAAAACTTTTACTTTCTTTTTCTTTGCTCATTTTGCTTTTTTCCTTTCATATTGGCAATATTTTGCTTTATTCTATGTTTTTCAAAGTAGATATATAGATATATGTTTTTATAATGCATAGATTATTTTTAATATTCCTCTGCTTCCCATGTGGTTCCATTTACTATATACCATGTTACAGCAGTTCCATCATTTATTTTTATTATATAATCTGTTCCCTCCATATGGTCATACCTTACAATTTGACCTTCTAATGCATATTGTTTTTTAACTATATCAATTGCTTTGTCTTTTCCAGTTAATTCATCTTGAGGTTCCTGCTCTTCAGGCACTTGTTCTTGATTTGTTTCTACTTGTTCTTCTTTTGGCTCTTCTTTATTTTCTTCCTCGCCAATATAATCTTTGTTTTCTTCTATTTCAGTAATTGTTTTATTTTCGTCATTACTACTGTTTACATTTGTGTTTGTTGAAGTATTACCTGATGTTTCTGTATTATTTTCTCTTCCATTATATGCAAAATACGCAATTCCTATTGCAAGTAATACAATAATTATGCATATAATTATTTTTCCGATTGTTTTCATATTTTTACTTATGCTAAATTATTTTTAGCATTTACTCCTCTCTCTTAATTATTGTCTATTGTTTATTTTACTATTTTTGCTTGTTTTTTTCCATCAGAAAATCTTAATGTGATTTCTTGATTTACTTCTAGTTCCTCTGCCTTTTTTATTATCCTATTTTTTGCTTCTGCTAGGCAGTATCCTCTTGTTAATGTTTTTAATGGACTTAATCCATCTAATATTGCTGCTTTTTCTACAAATGCATTTTTTGAATTATGTATTTTTTTATTTATGCTATTTTCCATTCTTTTTATGTCATTATCTATTTTTAATAGGTAATCATTTATAAATTGTGTTGGATTTTTAAATACTCTTGATTGCATACATTTTTCGTATTTAAGTCTCATTAATTCTGTTTTTCTTTTTAATGAGATTCTGAATCTGTTTTGATATATATTTATTGTATTTTTTAATTCATATATGTCTGGTACGGCAAGCTCTGCAGCAGCTGATGGTGTTGGTGCTCTTAAATCTGCCACAAAGTCTGCGATTGTAAAATCTGTTTCATGCCCTACAGCTGAAATTACTGGTATTTCTGAATCATATATTGCTCTTGCAACACATTCCTCATTAAATGGCCATAAGTCTTCTATTGAACCTCCACCTCTAGCTATTATTATTACATCTGCTAATTTTTTATTATTCATTAATTCTATACCTGCAGCTATTTTTTCTCCAGCACCTAAACCTTGTACTGGAACAGGTAATAAACGTATATTTACTTTTGGATTTCTCCTTGTTGACACATTTATAATGTCTTTAATTACTGCTCCGGTTTGAGAAGTTAATACCCCAATTATTTTAGGAAATTGCGGAATCTTCTTTTTTCTACTCATATCAAAAAGTCCTTCCGCTTCTAACTTTTTCTTTAGTTCTTCATATTTTGTATATAAGCTTCCCATCCCATCTTCTTGCATAGCTTTTACATATATTTGATATATTCCGTCTCTTTCAAATACAGATACACTACCAAAAACCATTACCTTCATTCCATCTTTTGGCATAAAGTCTATTTTCTCAGCATAGCTTTTGAACATTATGCACTTTATTAAAGAATTTTCATCCTTTAATGTAAAATAAAAATGTCCTGTGTAATGGTTTTTAAAATTTGATATTTCTCCTTTAACTAATACATTTGCTAGCATTTCATCTTCTGTTATTTTTTCTTTTATATATGTATTCAATTCTGAAACTGTTATTGCCTTATATTTCATAATTATCCTTCTCTTACAATACTTGCTAGTATTCCATTTACAAAGTTTTTAGATTGCTCTTCGCCATATTTTTTTGCTAATTCTACAACTTCGTTTATTACTATTTTATAAGCTAAATTTTTGTATTTAATTTCATAAATTGCAAGTTTTAATAGACTTAAGTCAACTTTTGAGATTCTTTCTAGCTTCCAATCTGATTTTAAATTTTTCTCAATTAATTTAAGAATCTCTGTTTTGTGTAATTCTATTCCTTTTAAGACATCATTTATGTATTCAATTATATTTTTATCTTTTAGATTATTTGCCTCTAAAAATAATTCGATTTGTTCTTCAAT
>CALXZT010000046.1 GCA_944393315.1 uncultured Clostridia bacterium | reverse complement strand
GAAAAACAATTTGGAAAAGGTTCAGTAATGAAATTAGGAGAATTTAAAGCAATGGAGGTAGAAGCAATACCAACAGGAGCTTTGAGTTTAGACATAGCATTAGGAATAGGTGGAGTACCACGTGGAAGAATCATAGAAGTATTTGGACCAGAATCATCTGGTAAGACAACACTTGCATTACATATAATAGCAGAAGCACAAAAAACTGGCGGAGAGGCAGCTTTTATAGATGCTGAACATGCATTAGATCCAGTATATGCTAAAAAATTAGGAGTAGATATAGATAACTTAATAGTATCACAACCAGACACAGGAGAGCAAGCATTAGAAATAACAGAAGCACTAGTAAGAAGTGGAGCATTAGATGTAATAGTTGTAGACTCTGTAGCAGCATTAGTACCAAAAGCTGAAATAGATGGAGAAATGGGAGACTCTCATATGGGCTTACAAGCAAGATTAATGTCACAAGCATTACGTAAACTTGCAGGAGCAATAAACAAATCAAAAACAGTATTAATTTTTATAAATCAGCTAAGAGAAAAAATAGGAGTAATGTTTGGAAACCCTGAAACGACTACAGGTGGAAGAGCATTAAAATTCTATGCATCTGTCAGAATGGATATTAGAAAAATAGAAAACATTAAACAAGATGGAGAAGTTACAGGAAACAGAGTAAGAGTAAAAGTAATAAAAAATAAAGTAGCTCCACCATTTAGAGAGGCAGAGTTTGATGTAGTGTACGGAAAAGGAATATCAAAAGAAGGCAACATACTAGATATGGCTGTTAACCTAGACATAATAGAAAAAAGCGGCTCTTGGTTTAGCTATAATGGAGAAAGAATTGGACAAGGAAGAGAAAATGTAAAACGTTATTTATTAGAAAATCCAAAAGTATTAGAAGAAGTTGAGAAAAAACTAAGAGAAAATTTTGCAAAAGCATTTGAACAAAGCCTAGGCGAAGAATTACCAGAAAATGAAGATGAAAATGAGGAGTAATTAATGTATACAGTAGAAGAATTTGATTGTCAAAAAACGAAGGTATTTAAATACATAATGTTTAAAAAGCGAACTGAATCAGAAATAAGAAACAAATTCAAGGCACAAATTGAAGAGAGCATGCTTGAAGAAATAATAGAATACCTAAAAGAAGCAGGTTATATAAATGACTACAATTTTATTGAAAAACAAATAAAAGAATATATGAACTTAAAAAACATGTCTATTCAAGAAATAAAATATAAATTAATGACCAAGGGAATAGACAAAAAGCTAATTGATAAATATATAGAAGAACATGAAGAAGAATTAGAAGAATATGAAAAAAGATCAGCAGAAAACATAAAAATAAAAAAATCAAACCAAATGGACGAAAAAGAAATTGAGCAATACTTATACAAAAAAGGTTATAAAATTAGAAGTTAGATTATATATGGTAAAACAATCTATTATTTCTTCAAAAAAGTACTTTAATAAAAACAAGAAACAAAAATCCAATGATAAGAGTTGGATTCTTTGCTTTTAAGGTACAAATATTATTATTTTTTCTATAAAACAATTAAAGTAATATAAATGTAAAGAGAATGTAACATAAATGCAAAGAAAAAATATTGCAAAGTAAAAATTAATAAAGTATAATAAAAATGTAAGGATAGAGAAAAATTTAAAACACAATAATAGCTAAATACTTATAATGTTAGGAGGAAAAAATGAAAAGAAAACAAAAGAGCTTAAGAAAAATCAAACTGTTACTATTATTAATAATATTAACGACAGTATTGGCAATAACAGCAACATATGCATGGTTTTCAAGCCAAAGGGATGTAGAAATAACAGGAATGAAATTAAATGTTGAAGTAGCAGAAAACATGCAAATTTCATTAGATGGTGAACATTGGTTACAAACTATAACAATTGATAACATGAGACAATTTTATGGAACATATTCAGTTAATACAACACATCAAGCTAAAAGTGATGACAATACTAATTATGTACCAACAGAGTTAAAACCAGTATCAACAATAGGAGAAGTAACTAATGGGAAATTATTATTTATGTCAGGAGAAGCCCAGATAGGAACAACTTCAACATCAGTAACAGCTACTCCATGTTCAGAAGATGACTTATTAGTTAGTGCAAATGTACAAACAAGAGAAAGTCAAAACGCATTACATCCATATTTAGTGTTTGACATATACTTAAGAAACTTATCTAGACAAGAAAGTGATGACCTGCTATTAAACATAGGCTCAAGACTTTTTGTTGACAGTTCAACACCAGTATCTCAGGAAGGAACTGGTGTAGAAGGTACAGGACTTGAAAATTCTGTTAGAGTTGCTTTTATACCATATGGAAATACAGCAAACATAACTGAAAATGCTACAGTTGTGCGAGCTTTAACACCAGATGGAACTGAAACAGCTACAATTTGGGAACCAAATGATTTAGAACATACACTAGATGCCGTAAACAATAGTAAAAGAGGAGTAGTAAATGGAACAACAATGCCAACATATGGTATAAAATATTCTGGAACTGCTGTAACAGTTAATGATGTGGAATCAACTACTGATTCATTATTAGATGAGCAAGTAACAATAAAACCTACTTATACTACTACAGGAGGAACAACAGAAACAGCAAACTTAGTAGATATAAATGGAGAAACAGTAAAGCTTGAAGCAAATAAAATTACAAAAGTCAGAGTTTATATATGGATAGAAGGACAAGATGTTGATTGTATAAATTCAGCTTCATATGGAGATAGGTTACAAGCAACAATAAGATTAACAAAACCAATAAATGGAGATGGAACAGAAAATAATACATACACAGGTGGTGGAAATACTACAGGAAGCGGAAACACAACAGGTGGAGGTTCCGGCTCAGGAGATATTACTGGAGAAGGAGGAACAGAAGATACTCAACAGCCAACAATGACAATAAGTAAATATGAATATACAGGAGGAGCAATGGAAGAAAATTGGTTTATGATCAGTATAAGTGATGACTCAAACCTTTCAAGTACAAATACATATGAATACTGTTGGGTAAATAATAATATGTCACTTACAGGATCAGAAGAGTGGAAAACTTATGTACCTGGACAAAAAATTTATGATATGCCTTTTGAAGCAGGATTATTTCTATGGGTAAAAGCAGTAACTGACGAGGCTGGAAATGTTGCAGTTCCAGGTTCAGATGAATTAACTCGTGTTGTGGGAGAAGCTAGTTATATTGTTAAACAACTTACTTAAAATAATTACATACATTTAAAAATCTGTGGAAAATAAAAATTTTAAAAAATAGAAGAAAATAAAAGCACTAAGTATATAATCTGAAAAAAAATACGAGGTGCTTTTATTTTTTATTTGCTATTTTATTATTTTTATTATATAATCAAACACACATACATAAAAAATAAAAAAAAGAAAGGTGGAATTTATAATGGAAAAAGCAAAAGTTTATTTTTGTAAGGAGATAACACCAGACAACGTAGTTAAGATATATGAGCAGCTAGACAAAAAACTATCAGGAAAAGTGGCTGTAAAAGTACATTCAGGAGAGCAAGGAAATCAAAATTATTTAAAACCAGAATTTATGAAGCAAATTATTAAACATGTAAATGGAACAGTTGTTGAATGTAACACTGCTTATGAAGGGCAACGAAATGACACAGAAAAGCATAAAAAATTGATAGAAAATCATGGCTGGAATAAATATTTTACTGTTGACATCATGGATGCTGAAGAACCAGATTTGGAGATTGAAATACCAAATGGGAAAGTAATTAAACAAAACTTTCTAGGAAAAAACATTGTAAATTATGATTCAATGTTAGTGTTATCACATTTTAAAGGACATCCTATGGGTGGATATGGAGGAGCATTAAAACAATTATCTATTGGATGTGCTTCATCTAGACGGAAAATCATGGATTCATTCAGCCGGAAAGACAAAAGATCAAACAATATTATGGGATAACTTACCAGAGCAAGATTTATTTTTAGAATCAATGGCTGATGCAGCATCATCAGTAGTAGACTATTTCAAAGGGAATATTGCTTTTATAAACATTATGTGTAATATGAGTGTAGATTGTGATTGCTGTGCAGTTGCCGAGGATCCTTGTATGAAAGATATAGGAATATTAGCATCTTTAGATCCAGTTGCAATAGACCAAGCATGTATAGACTTAGTAAAAAAATCAGATGATAAAGGAAAAGAACATTTCTTAGAAAGGGTAAATTCAAGACATGGTACACATACAATAGATGCGGCAGAAGAATTAGGAGTTGGAACAAAAGAATATGAATTAATAGTTATAGAATAATAGCATAAAAAATAGTATAGTAATAAAATCAATATACTTATAGATATATAGCGAAAGGAAATAAAAATGCAAAATATATTAGCACTAGAAACAACAAAATATTCAATAAAAATAGAAAATTTTGAAGGACCTCTAGATTTATTATGCCATTTAATTGATATAAATAAAATGAATATCAATGATATAAAAATTAGTGACATTGCAGATCAATACATGGATTATATTAAACAAATGGAAGAAATGAATTTAGATATAACAAGTGAATTTTTAGTAATGGCATCAACCTTATTATATTTAAAATCAAAAAGTTTACTTCCAAAACAAGATAAAGAAGAAGAGGAGCTTACAGAAGAAGAGTTAATAAGGAGAATTATTGAATATAAAAAATATAAAGAAATATCAAATAAGTTAAAAGAAAACTTTTCGCTATATTCGAAAAGGTTTTTTAGGCAAGCAGAAGAAATACAATTACCTACTCAAAAGATAGAAAAAAATTATGAAAAAAATATAATACCAGAAATCTATGAAAAACTAATAAAGAAAAATGAGAAAAAAATAAATGATAATGCTAAAAATATAGAAAAAATAGCCATAATAGATACATATACAGTAGCTTCAAAAGTTAGAGATATGTTCAAAGTTTTGATAAAAAATAAAAAATTTATATTTAATAAATTATTTTCAGTAAAAGAACATAATAAGCAAGAGGTAGTAACAGCTTTTTCGGGCTTGCTAGAAATGTCTAGAAGAAATAAAGTAATAACAAATCAAGAGAAAACATTTTCAGATATCTATGTTGAAAAAAGAAAAACTAATAAATGAATAAAAAAGCAGAAGATGGAAAAAATAATACTATAGCTTCTAATTAATGAAAAACATTAATTATCAAGGAGGCAATAGTATTGTTTTTTTTATTTTTTATAATTTTATTGGTAATAATAGTTTTAAATTCAAAACTACAAATAAAGATATATAATTTAGATATATCAACAGATAGAAGAGAAAAAATAAAACAGGATTTTGAGATATATTTAGAAATAATTACTTTTAATAAAATAAGAATATTTAAAATAAATGCAAAAAAGCTACAAAGTAAAAAGATAAATTTAAATTCAGTGTTAGAAAAAGCAAGAAAATACGAACAAAGTACTAACAAAGAAGAAATAATAAAAAACGCAATTAAAAGTTTGAAAGATTTAGAATTAAAAATTATAAAGGCTAATATTCAAATAGAATTAGGAACAGAAGATGCAGCAGTAACAGCAATACTAGTGGGTATGATTTCAGGATTGTTAGGAATAATGCTAAAAAAACAAAAATTTGAAGTATTACCAATATATCAAGAGAAAAACATTGTAAATATAAAATTAAATTGTATATTTAGAGTAAATATAATCCATTATATATATAAAACTATATTGAAAGGAAGAGATAAAAATGAAAGAAAATCATCCGATAGAAGGACTTATGCTTACAGCAATGAGTAGTATACGAGATATGGTAGATGTAAATACAATAGTAGGAGAACCAATTGAAAGCATAGATGGCATGACAATAATACCAATTTCAAAAGTTTCATTTGGATTTGCTGCTGGAGGAAGTGAATTTACTGGTGAAACAGTAGATGAATATTCAAAAAAACAAGAAGAGGAACTAATACAATATAAATTACCATTTGGGGGACGGAGCAGGTGCGGGAGCTAGTATAAATCCGGTTGCATTTTTAGTTGTACAAAATGGAACAGCTAGGCTATTACCAATAGAGCATAATTCATGCGTAGATAGACTTATAGATTATATCCCAGACTTAATGGAAAAAATAAACCAAATATTTAACAGAGGAGTAGAATGTCAAAATGAAAAAACAGAAAAAATAGTAGAGCAAATAAGGAAAAACAATGAAAAAAATGAGAAGAAAACTGGTTGCAGAAATGATTTTAAAGAAAAAGATTTTGAGGAAAAATCAAGTGATAAATTTGAATTGAAACATCATATAAGTACAGATGTCAATGATGAATTAAATTATAAAATAAAAGCGCAAGAGGAAGAATCAGATGGAGAGGAGTTTTAAAAATCCTCTCTATTTACTTTTCTAGAAGAATATGGTATATTTTAAAAGAAAAATTGAATTAGGGAAGGAATAAAGATGAAAAATAAGACAAAAATTGAAAAATTACATATAGCAATAATTATAATAGGAATAATTTTTATATCATTAAGTGCATTCCATTCAAATATTTGGTTTGATGAAGCATATTCAGTAGGAATGGCAGAAAGAACATTTAAAGAAATATGGAATATAGGTGGACATGATGTGCACCCAGTTTTATATTATTGGATGTTAAAAATAGTATCTCTAGTTACATCAGCATGGGGTCTAACTAGTTTAGTAGGAAAAATAATGGTATATAGAATATTTTCGGTAATACCAATTGCAATACTTGGAATACTAGGATATACCCACATTAAAAAAGACTTTGGAGAAAAAACAGGAATAATATTTTCGTTTTTAACCTTTTTCTTACCAGAATGTATAATATATGCAAATGAAATAAGAATGTATTCATGGGCAATTTTATCAGTAACAACTCTGGGAGTTTATGCATACAGATTAAGACTTCCGGAAAATAGTAATAGAAAAAACTGGGTAATATTTTTTATAGCAAGTATATCTAGCATATTTTTACACTATTATGGACTTATGGCAGCGGGAATAATAAATGTTATTTTACTAATACATTTAATAAAAAGCAAAAGAGGAAAAGATATAGTTGCAATATGTTTATTTGGATTAATTCAATTAATTTCATATATACCATGGCTATTGTATTTTGTATCACAACTAAATAGTATATCAAAAGGATTTTGGATAGGCTTTACATTTCCAGATACTATTTTCGAGTTGTTAGCAGGTCAATTTATTGGAAATTTAAATTACAAATTATTAATATCTATACTAACTATTTGTTTATACATATATCTAGGAATAAAGTTGTACAAATATAAAGGGGACAAAATGCCAGCCAAATTATCAATAGGCATATATGTGTCAGTAATAATTGCAGCAATAATAATGACAATAGTTTTACATACCTCTATATTATATTACAGATACTTATTTGTAATAACAGGATTTTATATATTTGCAATAAGCTTCATATTAAGCAAAGAAGAAAACAACAAAGTTATTTGGATTATATGTGCAATAATAACTGCTATTGGAACGATGAACAATATAAGAATGATACAAGATGCTTATAGTAATAGCAACTTTGAACAACATGAGTATTTACAAGAAAATATACAATCAGGAGATAAAATAATATATAAAGAAATTGGACATGGATCAACAATAGCTCTCTATTTCACAGAAAATGAGCAATACTTTTACAATCCTGAAAACTGGAATGTTGAAGAAGCATACAAAGCTTTAGGAAATCATATGCAAATATATACAAACTCAGAAGAGATTGAAAATTTAGAAGGAAGAATTTGGATAATTGATAAAATAGATAAAAGCCTATATAATGAGTTATTTAATAATGATAAATACAAGTTGATTAGTGAAAAAGAAATTTATACTAAATACCATGGATATGACATGAACATGATTTTAGTAGAAAAAGTCAGCAATTAACAATATTAAAATATAAATAATGAATAAAAAGATTAAACAAGCATACAATTAAATAAGAAAGGTAGGAGTAGGATGAAAAAAATAATTCTATCGGCTTATTTAATAATTGTATGCTTATTTTTTATAGGAAACAGTTGCATAGCAACTAACATGTATACATGGTCTGTAACACAAGAAACTTCAAACAATTTAGAAGAAACAACTATGGTAAGTGCAACAATTGCAGATGGAGATGAAACAGGAAACACTCTTAATTTACAATCAGGGTCAGCCATATTAATAGAGCAGACAACAGGACAAGTGCTATATGGATATAATGTACATGAACAATTACACCCTGCCAGTGTTACAAAAATAATGAGTATTTTATTAATAATGGAACAAATACAACTTGGAAAAATTGATTATACTACTAAAATATCATGTAGTAGCAATGCAGCAAGTATGGGAGGGTCTCAAATCTGGCTTGATACATCTGAAACACTTTCTGTAGATGAAATGCTAAAAGCAATTTGTGTGGTATCTGCAAATGATTGCGTAGTAGCTATGGCAGAGCATATTGCCGGAACCGAAGAGGCATTTGTTCAAATGATGAATGCAAAAGCAAAAGAGCTTGGAATGAATGACACCACATTTAAAAATTGTCATGGACTTGATGAAGATGGGCATGTAACGTCTACTTATGATATTGCACTAATGTCTAGAGAACTGTTAAATAAATATCCTGAAATAACAAAATACACTACAATTTATATGGATAGCCTTCGTGATGGGGAATCTAGCTTAGTTAATACTAACAAATTAGTCAGAACCTATAATGGATGCACGGGATTAAAAACAGGTTCAACTTCAAAAGCACTTTTTAATTTATCAGCATCAGCAACTCGAGACGACTTATCTTTAATTGCAGTAATAATGAAGGGTCCTACATCAGCTATTCGATTTGATGAGGCAAAAATATTACTTGATTATGGATTTAACAATTTTGAATACAGAAAATTAGGCACTCAAGGAGAAAAAGTAAAAGAAATAAATATCGAAAAAGGAATTTCGAAAACAGTTGATGTTATTTTTGAAAAAGATGTAGGGGCTCTAATACCAAAGGGACAAAGCTCAAGCATTTCACAAACTATTAGCTTATCTGAAAGCATGCTAGCACCAATAGCTAAAGGAGAAACATTAGGAAAAGTTACTTATAATCTAGGAGAAAATAAGCTTTTAGAGGTTAATTTAATTGCGAAAGAAGAGGTCAAAAAAATTGATATTATTACAATGACTTGTAAAGTTTATGAGAAATGGTTTAACTTATTAAGGTAATTATTCCTTAATAAGTTTTACTAATTTCATAGTTATATTATCTGTAGTATTTTCAGCAATAATTTTAATATCAACATCACTATTATTCTTAAATTTAAAATCATGTGCTCCGATATGAAACAGCAGCATCCTTACCTTCCTCTATATAAGGAACAGGAGCACTATGAGGATGTCTTTCAACTACTTCAAGTTCATTAGGAACAGCTAAAACAGCATTATATAAAGTTGAGCTTACTTGACAATTGCCGCCACCTAACCCCTTAGTTTCTGTTCCTTGAATAATTACATTAGCTTCTTTATAACCATGACTCGCTGTTGCTGGACCTACAGTATCACAAAAAGAAAAAGTCTCCCCAGGTTTCACAATGGTATTATTTAAAGAAGAACAAGTGATAGTAATATTTCCTTGTCTGTTCGAATCTTTTTTATTTGTAATCTTAGTTGAAAAACTTGCAATTTCTTTTTCGACAGTTTTTTGTGTATTATTAGCATTGGTGTTACCTAAAGTGGAATTAGAAGTATTATCAGCTGAATTAGATATAGAGTTTGCCGTGTTAGAAACATTATTTAAGCTACTCCTTTCAGCAGAATAATTAGAGTTTGGCTTTGAATTAGATTTATAAAAATATATAATTCCACCAATGACTAAAACAGCAACTAATAAAATAATCCATAAATATTTTTTCATAAAGTTCTCCTTTCATTTTTATCATGCAAAATATTCTTAATAGAAGTATGTGCAAAAAAAGGCTTTTTATAACACGATATGAAATTTTACAATGACGGAAATAAAAAAACTTGATATTGACAAAATCAAAAAATATAGTATAATTATTATGTATAAATAAAGGAGAAAACTATGTTAGCTAAAATATGGAAAAAGTTAGGAATATTTATTTTAATAGTAGCATGCATTTTTAATATAATGTTTAAACTAGTAAAAAGAATTTCTTTAAACACACAATTAAAAGAAAGTGTAAGCTATATACAAGAAGAATACGAAGAAATGCAAAATAAAACAAAATAATACTTGAAAAAAAAATAAAAATATGTTATTATGGAAAATAGCGAATTTAAGTTTAAGAAGAAAGAGGTGACTTTACATGAAAGAAGGATTACATCCAGCATATAACCAAACAACAATCACATGTGCATGTGGAAATGTTTTAGAAGTTGGTTCAACAAAAAAAGATATAAAAGTAGATGTTTGCTCAAAATGTCATCCATATTGGACAGGAAACTTAAAAATGGAAAAAACAGGTGGAAGAGCGGAACAATTCAAGAAAAAATATGGTATTGCATAGTAAAGTAGCTGGAGACATAAAACTTCAGCTATTTTTTCATTGGAAAAAATAGGAATTAATTTGTATTGTATAAAAAATAGAAGGAGAAAACAAATGAGTATAGGATTAGCATTAGCAGGAGGAGGAATGCAAGGAGTAGCGCATATAGGTGCAATAAAAGCATTAGCAGAATTAGGAATAAAACCAGACTATATAGCAGGTACAAGCTCAGGGAGTATATTTGCAAGTATGTATGCTATGGGATTTACAATAGAAGAAATGCTTGAAGTAGTAGATAAACATTATAAAACATTAATAAATGTAGAAAAAAGTTCAATCATAAAAGCAATAGGCACATATTTAATAAAAAGAGAAGTAAAAATAGGTGGATTAATAAAAGGGGAAAAAGTAGAGGAACTAATTACAAAAATTGCAGAAAGAAAAGGAGTTAAAAATATTTCAGATATTAAAATGCCACTAGCAATTCCAACAGTAGATACAATCTCAACAAAAGAATGTATATCAATGTCAAAAAATTACAACTTAAAAGATGATGACATTGATTACATATATGACATACCAATCGGAACAGCAGTTAGAGCTAGCATGGCTTTTCCAGGAATATATACTACTTGTAATTTTAGAAAATATAATTTCATAGATGGAGGAACAAAAGACAATTTACCAGTAAAAGTCTTAAAAGATATGGGAGCTGACAAAGTAATAGCCTTAAGCTTTGACATTACAAATTATACACCATCTGATAATATATTAAATATCTTATTAAGAGCAGTTGATATTTTTTCTTTAAAAGATGTAAGAAATGCACAAAAATTGGCAGACATAGCAATTGAAATTCAAAATGACAATACAACACTATTACAAACAGATAATATTCAAAAATGTTTCCAAATAGGATATGATACAATAATTAAACATGAAAAAGAAATTAAAAAAATAGAAGACTTAATGTCAATTTAAGATATTATTAAAAAATTAAAACAAGCCTTATAAATTCAGTATTTTAAA
>CALXZT010000045.1 GCA_944393315.1 uncultured Clostridia bacterium | reverse complement strand
TACAAAAATAAAAAATGAAATGGGACAAACATAAAAAGTAACTTAGTATTTTAAAGTAAACCCTAGAGTGTTTGCTTGAAAATACTAAGTTTTTTCTATTTATAAAATCGATTTTTTTACTTAGCAAGCAAATTTTGAAAATACGTGATGGAAAAAAATAACAATTCTTGTAGACTTTTAAAATGCAATATGATATATTACTTATAATTAGAAAGAGGGCGTATTTTGTATGAATAAAGAAATACAAGAAAATTTGCATAAAAATATAGTTATGAAACTCGAAAATGTCAAAAAGAGTTATAAAACAAAAAATAAAAAAATAGATGTGTTATCAAATGTTAACATTGATTTTTCAAATGGATATTTTTATGCTATTATGGGACATAGCGGAAGTGGAAAATCCACTCTAATTAACATATTAGGACTAACAGATACAATAGATAGTGGAACATATGAACTTTATGGAAAAAATGTATCTGATTTAAAAGATACAGAGTTATCTAACTTAAGAATGAAAAATATTGGTTTTGTTTTTCAAGAATTTTATTTAAATCCAACATTAAAAGCTTTTGAAAATGTAATGGTACCAATGTTAATTAATAAGGAAATCAATCCAAAAGAGAGAAAACAAAAAGCTTTGGATTTATTAAAAAGTGTTGGATTAGAAGAAAGAATAGACCACTATCCTAGAGAATTATCTGGAGGAGAACAACAAAGAGTCGCAATAGCAAGATGTCTTGCGAATAATCCTAATATTATTTTGGCTGATGAGCCAACAGGAAACTTAGATGAAAAAACGGAGAAAGAAATTTTCACATTATTAAAGAATTTAGTTAAAAAAGGAAAGTGTGTTATTGTAGTTAGCCATAGTAATGATGTAAAAAAATATGCTGACAAAATTTATAAAATTGTTGATGGAAAAGTGGATGGTGATAACAAATGAGTATAAAAGATTATTTTAAAACATCTTGCTTATTGTTATGCAGGGAGAAGAAAAAGATAATTTATATAGTAGTCCTTCTTTTGTGTTGCATTACTAGTATTGGCGCTCTGTTATTCAATCGTAATATAGAAATATTATTAAATAGAGGATTATCAAATATTATTGGATTTAGAACACTTTCAGTTAATCAAAGAGAATCAATTGACTACATTGAAGAGAATGAGCAATTAAGGAATGATTTAACAGATTTATTAAATGTTGAACATGTAGTTGACGTTTATGAAGGTAAATACCGTGAGACTATTATTACAGAAAGTAATTTAGCTAGTGAAAATCTTGATGGAACAGTTACTTTGCTCAGAGGTACACAAAATACTCTTCCAACTATAGTTGCAGGAAGAAGTTTTGAAGAGGGAGAAAGTGGTGTAGCAATTTGTCCTGTTTCCTTCTTTCCAACATCTGACTCGCTACTTGTTAATAGAAAACATATAATTGATGGAAAAACGCGTTTAGGAACAACCTTTACAGTTAAATATCATAATTATCTTAAAAATAATAAAACTGGAGAATTAATAGAAGAGAAAACTTTTAGTAAAGAGTTTAAAATAATTGGCTTATATGATGTATCAGAAAGATTTAATAATAGTAATACTTGCTATATACCTGCACAAGACATAAACGAAATTGTTAATACAAAAAGCTCATGGGAGAAAGAACAATATAACTCTAATATTAAAATACTTCATAACTTAGAGGTGGTTGTTGATTCTATTGATAATGTGGATTATGTAGCTAATCAAATAGAAACTTTAGGTTTTAATATTTCAGGATATGTTTCATCAATTGATATTAATTATATTAATGCAATTAGAGTAGTTATTATATTAGTTTTATTTGTAACACTGCTTACTGTAATTGTAATAGTGCGTTCTTATACAAAAAAGATAATTAATAGCGAAGAGAAAAACATAGCGATATTAAGAGTTAGTGGCTATTCTAGAAAAATAATCTGTAATATATATGCTCTAAAATCATTAATTAATAATTTTCTTATTTATATTGTAGGAACAACAATAAGCATAATTATCTTTTTAATATTGAAATATAATATTCCATATCTTGTAGGTGTAGATTTAGTTGTGGGTGGAATTAACTTATATATATTTCCATTTTTGTTTGCATTTTTTGTAATAGTTTTAATACCAACTATAGTTATTATTTACGATATAATTACAAAATGTAAGTTAAATATTACTGAATTAATAGGAAGTGTAGAATAAAATAAATGATTTTAATAAAAGGGTTTTTAAAACATAAATCTTCAAAAATATATATAGTAATACTTACAATTATGTTACTTGCAATTACAATAATTTTTAAATTTTTTCAATATTATTCAAACCTTATTACTAATATTTATCAAGAAAATTCCTACTTTCTAGCAATAAGTAAAGATGATATTATAGAAAAAATTATAGCTAATAATTATATAGTTAATATTAGAAATGTAGCATTACTTGATCCCAATAAGGAAAACTTTTCTGAAAATATTAATGATACTGTTTTACTAGACCAAGGTAATAATTTTATAATAGTTATTCCAAATCAAATACAAGAACTTATGTTAGAAGATAATCAAATAGCTATTGAACTTCCTAAATTTGTATTAAACAATGATACTGAATTATCTTTAATAGGAAAAAGAGTCTATTTTAAAGTTAAAGATAAACAAGAGAAATTTGAAATAATTAAAACATATGAATCAAATTTTGCAAGAGTAATTGTATCTCATAAAACTTTTGAATATTTAACATCAAATAACGATTATAATGCTTATATCTTTACATTAAATGATTATAGCAAAATAGAAGAAATAACTTATTATTTTGAAATGCAAGAAAATGTTCAAATAAATTTTATTCAGTTTTATGATAGCGAAGCACTATTGAATACTATTGAAGCACTAGAAAAAACAATTAATTGGTTATCATATGGTTGCATTGTTATTATAGCTGTTTTCTTAATTTTATTTATAATTATTACTTGTAATATTATTCACGATGAATTTGAAAGAATGCATATTGAAAGATTGTTGGGTTATAACAAACTACAAATAAAGAAATACATTATTATGAAAATTGCAAGCTTAAATTTAATAGTTATATTCTTTTATGCTATTGCTTATGTTGGTATGAACTTAGTGATAATGAATTTCATGTGATATAATGTAAATATATTTTATATATCATTCTTATTTTATTTTTTATATATATTTTTAAATTTTTTAAAAAATATATATTATAATATTTACTTTGAAATATAAATATGGTAAAATCTTACTGTAAAATATTTGAAATAGAAGCTAAATATTTAAAAAAGATAGGAGGTGATATAATGAAAAGAATATTTGCATGTATTTTAGTTATTGCATTTTGCCTATTTATAGCAGTTTCGACAGTTAGTGCTAATGCTAGATGGTATGTAGGTGAGCAATTTAATAAAGAAGGAAAAACCGTAACTAGAGAGGGAACTAGAACTGGAAATTTTAGCAACGGATATCAATTTTTTGAAAAATATACAGAACCTGCAATGACTATGCAACTAAAAGGTGAGAAAAAAGGAATTCTAGGAATTTGGTCAACAATAAAGCATGTAGAATTTCAAGTTGATAAAGGAATTGGTTCTTTAAATAATCAAATAGTAGACTATACTTATGAAACTAGTGGGACAAATACAGTTAGAGTTTCATGGATACAAGCGTCTTCAGGGCATTTAGCGGCATATCTTAGATTTCCATAATGGCTAAATTACTTCAAGGTAAAATCAGTTGATACAGCAATACAAAGAATACGAAAAAAAGCTACAAAAATAAAAAATGAAATGGGACAAACATAAAAAGTAACTTAGTATTTTAAAGTAAACCCTAGAGTGTTTGCTTTAAAATACTAAGTTTTTTTCTATTTATAAAATTTATTTTTTCCAGATTATTATTAGATGGAAAATTTAGAAAAGAAAACTGTTCCTATTTTTAGATATCTAAATCAATAGGACAGTCTTCACCACCAAATCTACCAATTTCTTGTTCTAAGATACCAAGACTTTCTAAAAATTCTTTTAATTTTTCTTTTGGTATATCTTTAACCCATTTACTGTAGGTTTCGGGTATTTCTTCTGTGGTTTCTGTTAAAACACCATAAACCTTATGAGGATTTGACTCTCCATCTGGTAGGAGTACATATATTACTTGTTTTCCCTTTTGTTGTTTAATACGCAGTCTCGAAACTTTATGAGATGTATCAACTATAGATTCGATATATGTAGATGGATTTTTTTCATTAAGTATGATTTTATCATGCAATAACATTGGCTTTTGAGATAGTTCTGATATGGGCACAAATTCTAATTTACCCTCAATACAATCGGTTAAATCTTCTTCATTAAATTCTGTAGTATCAGCATAATATATAAAATTCTTTATATGCCATATTTCATTTGTTTTTGGATTTAACAAACGAACTGAAGACATACCTATATTTTCCAACCTTTCTTGGTCTAAATCTAAACCTACTTCCTCTTTTACTTCTCTAACTGCTAATGATTCCATTGATTCTCCAAGATCAAATTTACCTGATAACAGTGATGAAGTTACTACATCATAATTAGTTTTTTCTGCACTCCTAGTTAAATATGTTTTAACAGTTGTTTTTCCACCAATTCCTACATAGGAATCAGGCACTACTGTATTAGGTTTAGTCTGACGCATAAGCAATACTTTCCCATCTCTTATTATATAAACTGTTACCGCAAATGCTTCAAGCGTATTATCATCAGAACAAAAATCTAATACTTGCCTAGGATCATTAGGATTAAGAATATTTTCTGACATACATAAGTTCCTTTCAATATATATTAAATTATAAAAACAATTTTCCTAAGATTTACTCAATATAACTATAGCTTCCTGAATAGAAACCTGAAATTGTTCTCCAGTTTTCATATTTTTTAAAGTGACAGTATTATTTAAAATTTCATCTTCGCCTATAACAACTACAAATGGAATATTAAGCTTATCTGCATATTTAAACTTAGCTTTTATTTTTTTATCTCCTAAGAATAATTCTGTATTAATTCCAGCCGTCCTAAGAGTAGTGGCAATTGGAAGGCAAGGGGTAATATCAGAAGAAGCAGAAACTACCAAAACTTTTGCAATAGATTCTCTAGAAAATCTTACTGCATTAAGTTCATTCAATTTATAAAATAAACGAGTTAATCCAATAGAAATTCCTACACCAGGAAGCTTTTTATCAGTATAAAATTCAGCTAGATTATCATATCTACCTCCGGAACAAACACTTCCAACTTCTCTATATTCATTTAAAAATGTCTCATATACAGTTCCAGTATAATAATCTAGACCACGAGCTATTGTGAAATCCACAACAAAATTATTCTCTGGAATACCAAATAATCTTACAGCATTAATAACTGACTCTAATTCCTCAACACCCTTAGAAAAAATTTCATTATTAATATTCAAAGATTTTAATTTAGTAATTTTTTCATTATTTGTACCAGTAATTGAAATAAAATCAATAATTTTATTAATTGAATCAGTTGATACATTAATTTCGGCTAGACAATTTTTTACATTTTCTATACCAATTTTGTCGAGCTTATCAATAATTCTTAAAACTTCAGCAGAATTATTTAAGCTAAGACTAGAAAAAAATCCATTTAAAATTTTTCTATTATTAATACGAATAGTAAAATCATCAAATCCTAATTTTTTAAATGTATTATAAATAACCATTGGCATTTCTGCATCATGTAAGATATTTAGTTCATTATCTCCAATAATATCAATATCACATTGATAAAATTCACGAAATCTACCTTTTTGAGGGCGTTCACCTCTATATACTTTCCCAATTTGGTAACGTCTAAATGGAAAAGAAAGCTCACCATAATGCATTGCAACAAATTTTGCAAGAGGTACTGTTAAATCAAATCTTAAAGACAAATCAGTATCACCTTTATCAAAACGATAAATTTGTTTTTCTGTTTCACCACCAGCTTTTGCAAGCAAAACTTCTGAAAGTTCTATTATAGGAGTATCTAAAGGAAGAAAACCGAATTCTTCATATGAGTTTCTAATTATTTCTTTCATTTCATTAAATAAAATTTGTTCATCTGGAAGCAATTCCATAAAGCCTGGTAATGTACGAGGTGTAACCTTTGAATTCTCCATTTTAATCATCCCTTCTTACTATTAGACACAAATATTATAAAGAATTTTTTTAAAACTATTTATAATATTTAAATTATACAATGTTTTTACTAATTTAGCAATATTTTAGAAGATTTATTTTAATATATCGTTTGCAAAAAGACTTGAAAAAAAAGTAAAATGGTATATAATAAATATGGAGGAAAAAACGTGAATTTAGTAGAATTAGAACAAAAAATAAAATACGAATTTAAAAACAAAGAGCTTCTAAAAAAAGCACTTACACATACATCATATGCATATGAGAGGGCAATAGAAAGTAATGAAAAATTAGAATTTTTAGGAGACAGTATATTAGAATTTATTTCAAGTGAATATTTATATTTAAATTTTCCAAAACTGAAAGAAGGAGAAATGACAAAAGTCAGGGCTACAGTAGTATGTGAAAGTAGCTTATATAAAATAGCAAAAAAGCATGAATTTGGAAAATTTCTATATTTAGGAAAATCAGAACTAGCAACAGGGGGAAATGATAGACCAGCGATTTTAGCAGACAGTGTAGAAGCGGTTATAGCAGCAATATATATGGATGGTGGACTAGAACCTGCAAAAAAATTTATAATCGAGAACTTATCATACGAAATAGAAATAGCTTCTAAAAATGTAGGACAAAAAGATTACAAAACTGTATTACAAGAAAAACTGCAAATACATGGAGATGTCAAAATAGAATATATAATTATAAATGAGAGAGGACCTGATCATGACAAAACATTTGAAGCAGAAGTAAGATGTAATAACAGAAAACTAGCAACAGGAACAGGAAAAACAAAAAAACAAGCCGAAATGAAGGCAGCAGAAAAAGCACTAGAAGCAATTTAAAAGAAGTAAGAAATAAACAATCATGTATAGCAATAAAAAACATAACAAAAGAAAACTAAATTGATAAATTATTATATATAGGAGATTGTATGAAAAAACATTATATAATACCAATATTTGTACCACATTTAGGTTGTCCAAATGATTGCATATTTTGCAATCAAAAGTCTATAAGTGGGCAAATGAAAATGATTACAAAAGAGGATATAAAAAACACAATAGAATTTTACTTAAAAAATTTTAAAGATAAAGAAGCATATGTAGAGGTTGCATTTTTTGGAGGAAGTTTTACAGGAATAGATGAAAAATTACAAGAAGAGTTTTTGTCTGTAGCATATGAATACATTAAAGAAAATAAAGTAAATAGCATAAGAATATCAACTAGACCAGATTATATAAATAAAAACATATTAAAACGTTTAAAAAAATATAAAGTGCAAACAATAGAATTAGGAGTGCAATCTGCAAATGACTATATACTTAAAAGAAGTGGAAGAGGACATACTTTCGAAGATGTAAAAAAGGCTTCAAGATTGATTAGATGGAAAGGTTTTAACCTAGGACATCAGATGATGGTAGGTTTGCCAGAAAGTACAAGGATTGATGAAATAAACACAGCAAAACAACTAATAAAATTAAAGCCAAAAATGATAAGAATATATCCTGTTCTAGTAATAAAAAACACAAAGCTAGAAAAAGAATATGTTGACGGAAAATATGAACCAATTCCATTGGTACAAGCAATTGAAACTTGTAAAGAACTTTACAAAATGTTTGCGAAAAAAAATATAGAAGTAATAAGAATAGGTCTGCAAAATACTGATGAGATTTCAAACCCTGAAAATGAAGAAAGCCATGTAGTAGCAGGACCATATCATCCAGCTTTTAGGCAACTTGTCGAATCTAGTGTATGGTATGACAATATTTTGGATAAAATAAAAAAATTAAATGTAAAAGTTAAGGAAGTAGAAGTTACAGTAAACCCTATAGAAGTTAATAATGTAGTTGGACATAAAAGAGAAAATATTTTAAAACTTAAAGATACATATGATGTAATTTTAAAGGTAAAACAAGATAAAAACATGAAAATAGGAAAATCAGAAATTAAAATTACAGAGGTATATACAGACTTTTTTGAAGACCACTTAAAAAAGAAAAACTAAAGGGTGATAAAAAATGGAGACTGCAAAAACTTCTAGCAAGATAAAAGAAATATTAGGAACCATTTGTGGTTCAGCAATAATGGCAATAGGAACAGCTTTATTTTTATTGCCTAATCAATTGTCTACAGGAGGTTTTTCAGGACTCGCAACAATAACATATTATTTTTTTGAAGTTCCAATGGGATTAGCAAATATAGTTTTAAATTTACCATTATTTTTTATTGCATGGTATAAGCTTGGACTTAGATTCATCAGCAAAACTATAGTGGGAACAATAAGTTTATCAATTTTTATTGATATATTTGATAAATTAAAACCAATAACAACAGATAGATTTCTTTCGTGTATTTATGGTGGAATTATTGTAGGATTTGGAACAGCCATTATTTTAAAAGTAGGAGCCTCAACAGGTGGAACTGATTTAATATCAAACATTACTAAAGCCTATAAACCTACTATAAAAATAGGAAATGTAATTACACTAATAGATGCAGTAATTGTAGCGTTAAATGCATTAGCTTTCAGAGAAATAGAAATAGGGTTATATTCTGCAATAGCAATATTTTTGATGGGGAAAATAATAGATATTGTTTTTGAAGGAATTAATTTTACAAAACTAATTATAATAATTTCCGACAAAAGCGAAGAGATTTCAAACAAAATACAAGAAATTGAAAGAGGAGTCACAGGGCTTCATGGAAAAGGAATGTATACTGAAAAAGAAAAAATGGTATTAATATGTGCTTCTCCAAGAAAAGAAGTAGGAAGAGTAAGAAGAATAGCTAAAGAAATTGATAAAAATAGCTTTATAATAATTTCAAATGCCAGAGAGGTATATGGAGAAGGATTTAAATAATAGAAAAGGTGGAAAAATGAAAACAACAGAACAAAAATATGTATTAAAAAATCCTAAATCTTTTAATTTAGAACACATTTTTGAATGTGGACAATGCTTTAGATGGAATAAAGAAAAAGACAAAAGCTATACAGGGATATTTAAAGAAAATGTATTAAATGTAAAACAAGAGGGAGAAGATTTTGTTTTTAGGGGAATCTGTAAAGGAGATATTAAAGAGGAAATAGAGGAATATTTCGACTTAAGTAGAAACTACGAAGAAATGAAAAGCAAGCTAGAAAAAATAGATGAAAGTATGGCTATTAGTATAAAATATGGAGAGGGCATAAGGCTGTTAAACCAAGAATTATGGGAAACTATAATTTCATTTATAATATCTGCAAACAATAATATTCCTAGAATAAAAGGTATTATTGAGAGGTTATCTGCCAAATATGGAAAAGAAATTATTTATAACGGAAAAATATATTACACTTTTCCAACACCAGAACAACTAAAAAATGCCTCAGTAGAAGACTACAGAAAGCTAGGATTAGGATTTAGAGATGTGAGATTATATGAAACTGTACATATGGTGCTAGATGGTAAAGTAAATCTAGAAAAAATGCAAAAAGAAAAAGATACTTTAAAAATAAGAGAAGAGTTACTTAGCTTATCAGGTGTTGGACCAAAAGTTGCAGACTGTATTTTGCTATTTTCTACATTAAAAAGGTTAGAGGTTTTCCCAATAGACGTTTGGGTTAGACGAGTAATGAATGAATTGTATATTAAAAATCCAGATGAAAATAAAGTAAACAAAAAAGAAATTAAGAGAGTTGCAAATGAAAAATTTGGAACTTTAGCAGGAATCGCTCAGCAATATTTGTTCTATTGGAAAAGAGAAGCATAGTAGGAATAACTTAAAAACATTTTTATAATCAAGAGCCTTATTGTAGGAAAAAATATAATTTATAGAATAAAAATGTACTTCTAGATATTAAAATATTTAGAAGTACATTTTATATATAAAATTAAAATTCGCAATTTTTTGGTGTACGAGGGAAAGGTATTACATCACGAATGTTTTGCATACCAGTCAAGTACATTAAAGCTCTTTCAAAACCTAAACCAAAACCTGCGTGGTCAACACTTCCATATTTACGAAGTTCTAAGTACCACCAATAATCATCTAAGTTCATATTAAGTTCCTTCATTCTTGTAATCAATTTGTCGTAATCTGCTTCTCTTTGGCTACCACCAATAATTTCCCCAATTCCAGGAGCTAAAAGATCAGTTGCCGCAACTGTTTTTCCATCAGGATTTTGTTTCATATAAAATGCTTTTATATCTTTTGGATAATCAGTAACAAATACAGGCTTTTTAAATATTTGTTCAGCCAAATATTTTTCATGTTCTGTTTGCAAATCAATTCCCCAAGAAACTTTATATTCGAATTTATCATTATGTTTTTCAAGTTCTTTAATAGCATCAGTATATGTTATTCTACCAAAATCAGAATTAATTACATTATTTAATCTATCCAAAAGAGTTGTATCAATAAATTTATTGAAGAATTCCATTTCTTCAGGACAGGTTTCTAAAACATATGAAAATATGTATTTAATCATATCTTCTGCTAAATCCATATCATCATTTAAATCAGCAAAACAAATTTCAGGCTCAATCATCCAGAATTCAGCAGCATGTTTTACAGTATTTGAATTTTCGGCTCTAAATGTTGGACCAAATGTATAAATATTTCTAAAAGCTGTTGCAAATGTTTCACCATTTAATTGACCACTTACTGTTAAATGAGTAGACTTCCCAAAAAAGTCTTTAGAAAAATCAATTTTACCATCTTCAGTTTTTGGAAGATTATTAAAATCAAATGAATTTACATTAAACATTTCACCAGCACCTTCACAGTCACTAGCTGTTAAAATTGGTGTATGAACATAAACGAAGTTTCTTTCCTGAAAGAATTTATGAATCGCATAAGAAAGAACACTTCTAACTCTAAAAACAGCACTAAAGGTATTAGTTCTAGGACGTAAGTGAGCAACTGTTCTTAAATATTCAAAAGAATGTTTTTTCTTTTGAATAGGATAATCACTAGCACATAAATTTTCTATTTCAATTAAAGAAGCATGAATTTCAAAAGGTTGTTTTGCATTTTCGGTTTCAATTAATTTTCCAGAAACCTTAATAGATGAACCAATTGTTAATTTAGAAATTTCATCAAAATTGCTTAAATTTGAGTCAAAAACAACTTGTACATTTTTGAAAAAAGATCCATCATTTACTTCAATAAAGCCAAAAGTTTTAGAAGAACGCAAAGTTCTAATCCAACCTTCAATTGTTATATTTTTATTTTTTAAAGTTTCAAAATCTTTATATAAATTTCTTATAGTTAATTTTTCCATAGTCGTACCTCCACGTTTTTTCATATTATACTAGATTTTACCCTAAATAGCAATAAAAATGCTGGATTTTTTAAAAAAGCTTTAAGTTTAAAAGTAAATTCCAGATTTGTCCTAAAACTGGAATTTAGTCTTGGAATGAAATTCCAGCAATCTGG
>CALXZT010000044.1 GCA_944393315.1 uncultured Clostridia bacterium | reverse complement strand
AAAGTTCAAATAAAGCTATGAAACTATTTTTGCAAAAGTGGATAGTAATAGTTAAAAGTATGTTTGGGAAAACCTCTAGAATGTTTGCTCAAGTGAGAGCATAGAAATTTAGGGATTAAGGTACGGATTTAAGTGGTGATCTAGTGGCTATCTTAGATAGATATTTTCTTTAAACGGAAACGGCTGTTGTAGTAATACACAGTAGAAAATAGAGAAATTCGACTAGACCTAAACCGTAAAATTTACCTAAATTTTGACCATCTAAAACATTAAATAGGAGAGAAATTAATGAAAATCAAACAAGATAGAGCTGAAAAATCAGACTCCAACATAAAATGGTATATAGAAGTTGTAATAAGTACTTTTATATTATCCATTTTATTTTCTTATATATCATCAAACGGAGTTTCAAATTTGCCAATAGTACCGGCAATTTTAATTTTAGCAGTAGTTATATTTATAGGAATAATAGCTGATATGATAGGTGTATCAGTAACAGTAGCAAATGAAGAAGAATTTCATGCAAAAGCTACTAAAAAAGTAGAAGGTTCAAAAACATCAATAAAATTAATAAAAAATGCATCTAGAGTAGCTAATATATGTTCAGACGTAATCGGAGATATTTGTGGAGTACTAAGTGGTGCTGTAGGAACTCTAATATCTTTAAAAATAGTAGAGAAATTAGGAGTTTCTGAAAACATACAATACTTAGTTAGTGCTATAATTGCATCAGTGATGGTTGGAGGAAAAGCAGTAGGAAAAGAAATAGGAATAATCAAAGCTACTCAAATTGTCCATGCAGTTGGAAAAGTAATTCATAGATTTAGAAAAAAAGAAAAAGTAATAAAGTCAGAATAAAGTAAATATAAACAGAAAAAAAGAAGAACTTAGCATTCTTCTTTTTTATATTATATGTAAAAAAGTCGAAATGTAAGAAAATGTAAGAAGCTTTGTCGAAAAGCTTGCAATTTCAAAACAAATATAATATAGTAAAAACACGTGAAAAGAAAGGGAGTGAACAAAAGATAAAGTGAAAACTTTTTTTGGAGGCATTTTTATTGAGGCGAGTAGATTAAAAGAAGCAGGAATACAATATCCAATAAAAGTAGAATATTATAAACTAAAAGATGAAAACAACAAAAAATATGGAATCGAAATAATAAAAAGAGAATACAAACCTAGAAACATTAATATAGAAAAACAAGTAATGAAATCGTTATCAAAAGATGAATGCAAAATTGAAAGGATGTTAGAATTATTCGAAAGAAATGAAGTTACACCAATATCAGCAGGGGAAATAATTGAAGACTTTTTTGGCAAAACACTTGCCAAATCTGTAAATTTAGGCTAGAATAAATAGACGAAAAAATCAAAACGAGATAAATTTACAAAAAGCTTGCAAAAGCAGAAAGGAGAAAGTTGCCTGTTAAAGGCTAACCAAAACTAGAAAAATGGCAGATAAATTAATAATTGTAGAATCACCAGCAAAAGCAAATACAATAAAAAAATTCCTAGGGGGAAATACAAAGGTTGTAGCTTCAATGGGGCATATAAGGGATTTACCAAAATCAAAACTAGGAGTCAACATAGAAAAAAACTTTGAGCCTGAATATATAAACATTAGAGGAAAGGGAGACTTAATAAAATCATTAAAAAAAGAAGCCAAGGCTGCACAAAAAGTATATCTTGCAACTGACCCTGACCGTGAAGGAGAAGCAATAGCATGGCATCTAGCACATATACTAGAAATAGAAGACACAAAAGGAACAAGAGTAACATTTAATGAAATAACAAAAACAGCAGTACAAAAAGCAATAAAAGAGCCAAGAGACATAGACAAAAACCTAGTAGATGCACAGCAAGCAAGGAGAGTATTAGACAGAATAGTTGGATACAAAATAAGCCCAGTATTATGGAAAAAGGTACACAAAGGATTATCAGCAGGAAGAGTACAATCAGTTGCAGTAAAGTTAATAGTAGATAGAGAAGAAGAAATCGAAAAATTCATTCCAGAAGAATACTGGAACATATTTGCCATCTTACAAGACCCAAAAAGCAAAAAAGAATTTGAAGCAAAATTCTATGGAAAAGATGGTAAAAAGCAAGAACTTCATTCAAAACAAGAAGTAGATGAAATACTTCAAAAAATTGAAAAAGCCAAATTTATTATAAACCAAATCAAAAGAGGCGAAAAGAAAAGAACACCAGCACCACCATTTACAACAAGCACAATGCAACAAGAGGCTTCAAGAAAATTAGGGTTTACATTAAAGAAAACAATGTCGGTAGCACAAAGCTTATATGAAGGTGTGAACATTCCTGAAAAAGGGACTATAGGACTAATAACCTATATGAGAACAGACTCAACAAGAATTTCAGAAGAAGCAAGAGTAGCTGCTAAGAACCAAATAGTAAATACATATGGAGAAAATTATTACGAAAACAGATATTACAGAACAAACAAAGAAGCACAAGATGCTCACGAAGGTATAAGACCTACCTATGCAGAATTACAACCAGACACTATAAAAGACTCACTAAACAAAGACCAATACAAGTTATATAAATTAATTTACAACAGATTCATAGCAAGTCAAATGTCAGCAGCTGTATATGATACAATGTCAGTAAATATAAAGACAAATGAATATGATTTTAAAGCAAATGGTCAAAACTTAAAATTCAAAGGATTTATGGCATTATATGTTGAAGGGACTGATTCAAAAGAAGAAATAGAGCAGGGAATGCTACCAGTTCTAGAAGAAAATGAGGAGGTTAAAAAGCAAAAAATAGACCCAAAGCAAAGCTTTACAGAGCCACCAGCAAGATACACAGAAGCAAGTTTAGTAAAAGCACTAGAGGAAAAAGGAATTGGAAGACCAAGTACATATTCACCAACAATAACAACTATTTTAGAAAGAAGATATATCGAAAAAGAGCAAAAACAACTAAAACCAACAGAACTTGGAAGAGTTGTAAATAAGCTTTTAGTTGAAAACTTTGGAGATATTGTCAATGTAGAATTTACAGCTAACATAGAAGAAAAATTTGACAATATTGCAGAAGGCAAACAAGAATGGAAACAAATAATAGCAGAATTCTATGGTCCATTTGAGCAAGAGGTTGAAAAGGTAGAAAAAGAGCTTGAACATGTAACATTAGAACCAGAAGTATCAGATGTACAATGTGAACTTTGTGGAAGAATGATGGTGTATAAATATGGAAGATTTGGAAAGTTCCTAGCATGTCCAGGATATCCAGAATGCAAAAACACAAAACCAATTGTTCAAACAATTGATACACCATGCCCAAAATGTGGCGGGAAAATACAAGTAAGAAAAACTAAAAGAAGAAGAAATTACTACATATGTGAGAACAATCCAAAATCTTGTGATTATATTTCTTGGAACAAGCCAGGGGAGGAAAAGAAAGAAAAAGCAAATAAACCAAGAAAAACAACAAAAAGAAAAGCAAAAAAATAGAATATAAATTTAATAGAGCACTTATGATGTTGAAATTCTACATTATAGGTGCTTTATTATATGTACTAAAATTCAAAAGCAATTTTCTTCACAATTAACCATCAAACAATTGAAAAATGTAAAAAAATGTTATATAATATACAGAACTTTTGAGAATAAAAAGTGGAGGATAACATGTTCGGAAAAGAAGAAACAACTATACAAGAAAAAGAGTTAAAAAACAAAGCAGGAAAATCAAAATACAGAAGTTTTTATCAAATAGTAAATGAATTATATAATGAAGATATTGAAGAAAAATTCGAACAAAAAATGCAGGCAAACATAACAGAAAAAGTAAGATTAGAACCTAAGTTAGTATTCGATAGATTTACAAAGCAATTAAAATTAGAATTAAAAATAGGAAACAAAAAAATGTATAAATTAAAAAATCTATCAGAATTTTACGACAACATGTTTTATAGTAAAAATTATAAATATGGTTCACAACTAGAATTTATTCACATAAAAGAGGCATTTGAAGAAGAATCTAAATCCCTTTTAGAATTTATATTAAAATATGCAGAAACAATAAAATACGTAAATTCAGAAGCAAATAAAAACTATAAATATTATGGACCAGCCTTAAGTGAAAACAGTATAAGTATAAATAATACTGGTTTAGATGAAATATTCGAAATATTAAAAAACAAGAAAATAACATTAGAAAAAGAATATCAAGAGCATAAAATAGAAATATTAGATCAAAATCCAAACATCGAATTCAAATTAGAAAAAACAAATGAAGACGAATATAAGTTATCAACTAACATAAAAAACAGAATAACATCAATTTCAATATTAGATGGGAAAAACAACACTTACATATTAGGGGAAAAAGCCTTATATAGATGTACAAAATACTACCAAGAGACAACATTAAAATTATTTAAATTATTTAGAGAAAACTATTTAGAAGAAGTCTATTTAGACAAAACGCAAGTACCAGAGTTATTTTCAATAGTAATGCCAAAAATAAAAAATAGAATAACAATGGAAAAATCTGTAGAAGAAGAAATAGAAAAATACAGACCACAAAAATTACAAGTAAAAATATTTTTAGACTTTGACGAACACAATTATATAATAGCAGATGTAAGATTTTGTTATGGAGAAGATGAATTTAATCCATTAGAAGATGAAAAAAGTATAAAAATAAAATCTACCAGAAACCTAATAGAAGAAACAAAAGTATATAATTTTTTTGGGAAAACAGGGTTTATGTTATATGAAGAAAAAAAACAGTTTATATTACCACAAGAAGACAAAATCTATGAATTTTTATCAGGAACAATACAAGAATATATGCAAAGATTCGAAGTATTAGTAACTGATAACTTTAAAACAAAGCAAATTAGACAACCACATTTAGGAACCTTAGGAGTAAAAGTAGAAAACAATTTACTTTCAATAGATTTAAGAGGTTTAAACATAGACGCAAAATCTTTGCAAGAAATAATGACCAAATATGAATTAAAGAAAAAATATCACAGACTAAAAGATGGAAGTTTTCTAAGTCTAGAACAAAATAGTGAGCTTGATTTTTTAGACAAAACCATAACAGGAATGGATATAGATTATAAAGATTTAGAAACAGGGGAGGTAAAACTACCTGTATATCGTAGTTTATACTTAAATGAACTTTTAAAAACCATAAACAATGTTCAAGTAAGCAAAAATAATGAATATAGAAACATAGTAAACGGATTAAAACGAGAAAACCTTGAAGAAACCAAAGTACCAGAAAGTTTAGAAAAAACATTAAGATATTACCAAAAAACGGGATTTAAATGGTTAAAAGTATTAGATAATTATAAATTCGGAGGAATCCTAGCAGATGACATGGGACTTGGAAAAACCATTCAGTTATTGGCAGTAATAATAGATTATGCCAAAAGTAACAAAGACACAAAAACATCAATGGTTGTATGTCCAAGTTCATTAGCTTTAAACTGGCAAAATGAAGCAACAAAATTCGCAAAAGACCTAAAAACACTTGTAATACATGGAACAGCAAAGGAAAGAGAAAGACAAATAGAAAACTTAGAAAAATATGATCTAATAATTACATCATATGATTTGTTAAAAAGAGATATTGACATTTACAAAAAGAAAAATTATACCTTTAAATTTATAATTGCAGATGAAGCCCAATACTTAAAAAATAGTAATACGCAAAATGCAAAATCAATAAAAGAAATAAAAGCAGAAACAAGATATGCCTTAACAGGAACTCCAATAGAGAACTCATTATCAGAGCTATGGTCAATATTTGATTTTATAATGCCAGGATACTTATTCACATACAAGAAATTCAAAAACGCATTTGAGCTTCCAATAGCAAAAGAAAACAATCTCCAAACAGTGGAGAAGTTAAAAATGTTAATTGAACCATTTATACTAAGAAGAACTAAAAAAGAAGTTTTGACAGAATTACCAGAAAAAACTATAACAGTACTTAATAACCAAATGAAAGAAGAACAACAAAAAATATATATAAATTATTTAGCAAAAATAAAGCAAGATGTAGCAGATTTAATAAATGAAAAAGGCTTTGAAAAAAATCAAATAAAAATATTAGCTGGCATTACAAGGTTACGCCAAGTATGTTGCCATCCAAGCTTATTTATTAACAATTATGAAGGTGGAAGTAGCAAACTAGAACAATGTATGGAAATCGTAGAAGAAGGAGTACAAAGTGGACACAAAATGTTACTATTTTCTGTATATACATCAATGTTTGAAATAATCGAAAAAGAGCTACAAGAAAGAAATATAAAATATTTCAAGCTAACCGGAAGCACCAAAGTAGAAGAAAGGATAGACTTAGTTGATGAATTCAATCAAAACCCAGACATAAAAGTATTTTTAGTATCATTAAAAGCAGGAGGAACAGGTTTAAACCTAATAGGAGCAGATATGGTAATTCACTATGATCCTTGGTGGAACGTGTCAAGCGAAAATCAAGCAACAGATAGAGCATATAGAATTGGACAGAAAAATAATGTACAAGTATATAAACTAATCACTAAAAATTCAATAGAAGAAAAAATCTATGAATTACAACAAAAGAAAACAGAATTGATTGACAATGTATTAGATACTCAAACAACATTTATTAACAAATTGTCAAAAGAAGATATTATGAATCTGTTTGAATAAAAATACAAAAGTAGAGGCGAAAAGTTAATGTAGTGCTTCTACTTTTACAATATTATATAATAAAGAAATACAAATTTTTTATTACAGAATATTCCATTAAAACAAAATTAATGTTACAATATAGAAAAATCAATAAAGGAAAAGTTTAAAAATGAAATATGGATTATCAAATGAAGTTTATGAAAAAATTAAAAAGATTATAAACAATAAAAAATACAAAATAGTCTTATTTGGATCAAGAGCTAGAGGAGACTACCAAGAAACATCAGACATTGATTTGGCAGTAGTAGATGCTATTTCGCGAGAGGAACAATATAAAATAATGGATGAGATTGACCTTTTAGATATTGCATATAAAGTTGACATAGTATTTGTTGACTCAAATACGAAAGCAGAACTTGTCGAATCTATAAAAAGAGATGGGGTGGAATTTTAATGAAAAGATATGAAGAAAGAAAACAAGAATTATTTAATGCAACAGAAAGATTAAAAGAAGCATTACAAGAAAAAGAAAATGATATAGTAATAGATGGAACATTACATAGATTTGAATTCACATTTGAGCTGGCATGGAAAACAATAAAAGACTATTTAGAGTATTCAGGAATAGTAGATGGAGTTGGAAGTCCAAGAGAGATAATAAAGACAGCATATGCAAATGGAATTATAGAAGATGGAGAAAACTGGATAAAAATGATGCTTGCAAGAAATAGCTTATCACATTTATATGACGAAGAAAAATCAAGAGAAATATATATTGAAATTAAAGAGATATATATAAATTTATTTGAAAATTTAAACAAGAAGTTTTCAGAGATTTTATAATTCAGGAGTAAATAACCATGAACGATTATATAACGGTAATAGGTGGAGGACTAGCAGGATGTGAGGCTGCATACCAAATAGCCAAAAGAGGAGTAAAGGTAAAACTATATGAAATGAAACCTAAAAAATTTTCGCCAGCACATTCTAATGCAAATTTAGCTGAAATTGTATGTAGCAACTCATTTAAATCGAATTTACACACAAATGCATGTGGACTATTAAAAGAAGAATTACGATTATTAGACTCTTTATTAATAAAAATTGCAGATAAAACAGCTGTACCAGCAGGACAAGCTTTGGCAGTAGATAGAAAATTATTTTCAGAAAAAGTAACACAAGAAATAAAACAAAATCCACTAATAGAAATTTATAATGAAGAAGTAATAGATATCGAAGAAATAGCAAAAGATGGAATTATAATAATTGCAACAGGACCATTAACATCAGAAGGACTATCAAAAGAAATTTTAAAAATAACTGGGGAGGATAAATTATATTTCTATGATGCGGTTGCACCAATTGTAAGCAAAGAAAGTATTAACTTTGATATAGCATTTTATGGAAACAGATATGAGCAAGAAAAGAAAAAAGAAGAAAGCATAGAGGAATGGAAACAAAGACTAACAAGCCAGGAACAGAGTTATATAAATCTTCCAATGAGCAAAGAAGAATATGAAAATTTCTGCAATGAATTAATAAATGCAGAGGTTGTAGAATTACATAGATTTGAAAAGCAAGAAATATTTGAAGGATGTATGCCGATAGAGATAATGGCAAAAAGAGGAATAGATACATTACGCTTTGGACCTTTAAAGCCAGTTGGATTTGATGATCCAAGATATGTAAAACGCCCATATGCTGTTGTTCAGCTAAGGCAAGATGACAGCATAGCAAGTATATATAACATAGTAGGATTTCAAACCAACTTAAAATTTGGAGAACAAAAAAGAATATTTAGAATGATCCCTGGACTAGAAAATGCAGAGTTTATAAAGTATGGTGTAATGCATAGAAATACATATATAAATTCACCAGTGCTATTAGATAATACATATAATTTAAAATCTAATCCTAATATATTTTTTGCAGGACAAATTACAGGAGTAGAGGGTTATGTTGAATCCATTTCTTCAGGACTTGTAGCTGGAATTAATGCAGCGCAAAAATTAAAACAAGATAAATCCTTAACTTTTGATGAGAAAACTATGATAGGAGCTTTAGCAAAATATATATCAACTTCAAATGATAAGTTCCAACCTATGAATGCAAATTTTGGAATCATTCCTAAATTAGATGAAAGAATAAAAGACAAGAAGTTAAAATATGGAAAGTTGGCAGATAGGGCATTGGAAATATTAAAAAGATAAAGTATTACAAAAAAGTTACAAAAATATGTCGAGTATATTAAATTTTTGTAACTTTTTTACTAAAAGATTGAAAAAATATAATTAAATGTTAAAATTAAAGTAGGAAAAATATTATGTATTATAAAGGCAATATGAAAAATTTACATAAATACTTGCAAAAAATGTTAATTTGTGGTAAAATATTAAATAGTGAGTGAGATTTTAGAAAAGAAAATAAAGGAGGAATATATAATGGCATTCAATGAAAATGGAAATGTAAAAGAATGGAGAGAACAAATTGCCCAACAAGAAGAAAGACTAACAGACATAGAAGATTTAGTGTCAACAATGAATAGTGCAATTGCTAATATAAGACAAGCAGAAATAGAGGCGAATGGCGCTGAAAAAGCTGCAGAAGAATCTGCTAAAGAAGCCTATATGGCAGTAAGCGAAGCAAATGCGGCAAAAAGCAATTCAATTGTATATATGGTAGAAGAAAATGGACAAGAAAATGAACAAGAAGCAAGTAGATTGGTATTATTAGCAGAAGAAAAAGCTAATATTGCAAAACAAAAATCAATGGAAGCAAATGAAAAAAGAGAAGCTGTTCAGCGTCAAAAGAAACAAATAATAGATGCATATGAAAAGGCACAAGCAATATTAAATGAAAAGAAAAACGAACTTGAAGAAACAGAAAATGCAATGCTAGAGTGGAATAAAAATATGGAGAAAGCAAAAGAAGAAGTAGAAGAGGCTGATAAAGAAGCACAAGCAGCAGCACTTGAAGCAAATGACGCAAGAAAAAATTCAGTTGTATATATGATTGATGAGAGTGAAGAGGAAAATGAGCAAAAGGCATATAATCTGGCATTAATAGCAGAAGAAAAGGCTACGATTGCAAAGCAAAAAAGAAGCAAATTAGAAAGTATAAATAATAAATCTAATAACTTTGAAGATAAAATGAAAAATATCAACAATGATATACAAAAATTAACAGATGTGTTAAATAGAGTAGCACCAATAATAAATGGAGAAAAACCAAATGTTCAACCAACAAGACCAAATAACGGAGGGAAACAGGGAATTGTAGTAGAACCAGGAAATGGGACTGAAACAGAAAGGAACACAGGAGTAAACGGAAGGCCAGGAGCAGATGAAAAACCAAGAGCAGGCGAAACGCAAGAAGAACAGCTAAACATATCCATAATTCTAAATCCAAAACAAATAGATGAATATGCAGAAGAAATATATCAACGTTTAACAAAAGAAGACAAGGAAAAAATTATAGGTTGGGCAGGAATGAACTTAGAAAGCATAATAAAAAAAATCGGAGATATAGAAAAATGGAAAATACTAGATGAAAACACACAAGAACAAATAAGAGAACAAGTACATAATAAATGTAGGAGAGAAAAAAACCCACCAACACCAACACAAACAAGTAAAGAACCGGACGGAACAGGTTCAAATACAGAACTAGCACCAATACCAGGACAAGAGCCTGAACAAGGAAATGAAGAACAAAAACAACTTAATAGATTACATATAATAATAAATGTAACAGGATCACAAGTAGATATTTATAGAGGAAAAGGAACAGCAACTGAAATAGACTGGGCAAATGATCACAAAGATGATGGAATAACACCATTAGATGCCGAAATCTCAGAAAAAATTAAACCAATAGGCAAGTTAAAAGAAATATACGAAAATGCATTAGAAATTGGAGACAAATTTGTCGCAAGAGAAATATTAAAAGCAGCTTATGACAAAAGAATAAGTGGAGAAGAGGCAATGAAACAACTTCAAACTTATATAAATGTTCTAAAAGGAGAAGAAACAACCCCAGAAGCAATAGAACAACTCAATATAGCATATGATTTAAGAGGAATTAGAAAGTCAGGTCTAGATAAAGAAAAAAGAAAAGAACTAAAACAAAACGCAAAAAAAATAAGAGACTTATCAAAGAATGGAATCAATATAGGAACTGTAAAAGCACCATGGTATACAAAATTAAAATGGAGCCTTCAAGACCGTTTTGGACGTAAAAACGCATTAAATGCAGCAGAAACACCTAAATTAGGCACTGGAAGAGAGGGAGAAACAGACCAGGACAATACAGGAGAAACATGGAAGCTAACAAAGGAAGAGATAGAAAAAATGCAAGAAGAACAAAATAAAGCAGATAATAGAAAAAATGGATATGTTGATCTTCATGGAGAATATCAAGGACCACCTCAAGGTAATGATGAACCAACATCAGCACCAACGTCAGCACCAACAACACCTGGAGGAGACGAAAGATAGAAAAAACATAACCAATATATCAAAAATCCATTGACATCAAAGCAAAAAAATAGTATAATATTACCGTTATGGTAAAATGCACCAAAAGTGTATACCATGACGGTATATTTTTGCTTTAAAAAGAAAGAGAAACAAAATCTTTACAAGCAAAAATATTAAAATTGCTATAAAAGCAAAAAATAAAAAATAGGAGGTGAAATTTAAGTGCCAACAATCAATCAATTAGTAAGAAAAGGAAGACAAACAAGTGTAACAAAATCAACTGCACCAGCACTTCAACACGGGTATAACTCAAGAAACAAAAGATTAACAAACAACAGAGCACCACAAAAAAGAGGTGTATGTACAGTAGTAAAAACAGTTACACCTAAAAAGCCAAACTCAGCATTAAGAAAAGTAGCAAGAGTTAGACTATCAAATGGTTATGAAGTAACTTCATACATTCCAGGAATAGGCCACAACTTACAAGAACACAGTGTTGTACTAATAAGAGGTGGTAGGGTAAAAGACCTTCCAGGTGTTAGATACCACATCATCAGAGGAACATTAGATACAGCAGGAGTTAAAGACAGAATGCAAGCTCGTTCTAAGT
>CALXZT010000043.1 GCA_944393315.1 uncultured Clostridia bacterium | reverse complement strand
TATTAATTGCAGCAGCAATATTAGTTGCTATTATAATTATATCTTTAGGTTTAGCAGTTGTTCGTCAAGGACAAGAAGCAATTTCAAGTGCTGATATGTCAGAAGCAGAAATGGAATCATTCAATTCAAAATTTAGAACATATGAGGGAAATAATGTATCAACTGCTGATGTTAATGCACTTTTAAGTACAGTGCTTTCACATAATCAAAATGAAGCCAAAAAAGGAACAAACCGTTTTGTAACAGTTGAAGGAAGTGCTACTCTTGGTTCAAGTGCATCATCTATTACAAGATTATCAGGTAGTAACTATTATACTGTAACATGTGAAATGAGTGATGGACTAATAAATAAAATAACAGTTAATTAATTAAAAATTTTATAAAAGAAAAGAGTGAGATAGTAATGGAAAATGGTGTAGAAGCATTAAAAATAGGAGCAAGCATGTTAATATTTGTTTTGGCCATTACCATTACTATTTCATGTTTTACCTCAGCCACACAAGCATTAAACCGAATATTTGATATGCATAATGAAGATGAATATGTAACTGTAAAAGATGAAGATGGAAATGAATATTATTTAAACTTTGTAAGATTTGATGGTGGAACACGTGAAGTTGGAGTAGAAACAATAATTCCATCAATATATAGAGCATACAAGGAAAATTATAGTATATATTTTTACAATTCTGATGAAACACCAATGGTATTATATGAAAAAGAAAACGGAGAAGAAGTTAATTATATCGATCTAGAAAAAGAGGTATATCCAAATGCTGAAAAAGCAATAGAAAATGTAAATAAATTATTATATGAAGAAAGTGAACAATATTCAAATGGACTATACCAGGAATTAAAAAGCAAAACTTTTATAGAAAAATTAGGTGAATATTATATAGATGATGTTACTGGAGAAACTGAAACAGCAGAAGTAAATAAAACTAAAAAAAGAGTTATAGCTTATATACAAAAGTAGATAATATAGAATAAATAAAAAGGAGAAAATCAAATGAGTGATACATTTATTACCATAATTGCAATATTTTTAGCAGCAATTTTAATGTTTGTATTTCCACTAATGACATTAGCAGATAGAAATGATGATGTTACACAACTAAATGTACAAACTGCTACAACTGAATTTGTTGATGAAATAAGAAGAACAGGAAAATTAACAGAGGATGAATATAATAACTTTATTTCAACTATTTCTGCAACAGGAAATGCTTATGATGTTGAAATTCAATTTAAAATATTAGATGAAAATCCAGCTAAAAAAACAGCACAATCAACAGGGGTAACTGTGATAGGAGAAAATGTTTATTATTCTGTATATACTACACAAATAGAGGATAAGCTTGGCACAGATTCAGAATACCTATTAAAAGAAGGAGACATTGTCTCAGTAAGTGTTAAAAATAGAGGACAAACACTAGCACAAACCTTAAGAAATGTTTATTATAAAGTTACAGGAAATGACACATATACAATTGCTGCAAGTAGCTCAGGTACAGTAACTGTAAATGGAAAATAATTTAAAAGTACGTAAAAGGACTGTCCTAAAATGGGATATTAATTTCTTAATAATTTTATTTAAGATTCCATTTTAGAACAGTTCGTTTTGAAAGGGAAAAAATATGAAGATACAAGGTCTTGCGATAATATTTGTAATAATAATATTACCAATAACACTTATAATTGGTGAATATGCAAATACACAAAAGCAGATATTTAACCTAGAGCAGCTCTATGATTCAAGGTTAATTACTGCAACACATGATGGATTAAAAGCATTTCAAATTAATACTTTTAATGATGCTGCCTCAGATATAGCTGATAGTAAAATAAACAGTATAGAAGCTTCTGCAAATGCATTTTATAATTCAATGGAATCAAGTTTCGGGCTAGAAGGATATTCAAAAGAAGAATTGCAAATGTATGTACCTGCACTTGTATATACAATGTATGATGGATATTACATATATTCACCTTACACAAATATAGCAGAAATTGCTGATAAGGAAGATACCGAAACAGAAGACGATTTAGATGAAGACTATACAGAACAAGAACTAAAAATTAACTTAAGTAGTGATAACATAGAATATGGTTTTAAACCATATGTATATTATAGTTGCAGATATGTCAAAAATGATATAGATGTTGTAATAAACTATTCTCTTGATAATTATATAACTGTTCAGGGCACAATAGGTGGAGATATGGTTTATAATTCTGGTTATTTAGTAACAATAGGTAGTGAAGGTGTATCTAAAGTAACCTCAGAAGATGGAACAGATAAATATTATTATAATGGTATAGAGATATTACAAGAAGCAAATTTAGAAGATTACCTAGTTGAAACAGATTCTAGTGGAAATATAATTAAAAGAAAATATAAATATATAAAATTAAATGGTACAAAATATTATTTAAATGAAAAAGATGACGATGGCGATGGAACAATTGATGAATATATATTCTATCTTATGGGAGGAGATAGAATTAAGCAAGTAACAAAAGCATCAAATGAAGAAGAGTATAATGAATATGTAACACATATACAAGCAAATACAAGTGCTATAAATTATTATAAAAATGCATATGAATTTACCACTTGGGTAAATGATAATTTAGGAAGCCTAACACCAGCAGATGCCCAAATAGATGACGATGAATCAGGGGTAAAATCGCGGAACAGGAGCTATATTTGAGAACGAAAAAATAGAATATTCAGGCTCAAACTTTAATTTACAAAGAAAAGAAGTTATAAGATATTCAATAGAAAGTAATTTGTCAGTTGCAATAGCAAACTTTAATAGTTATACAAATTCAGGAGCTAATTTTCAGATGCCTAAACTAAAAGATACAGAATGGGAAATGCTAGAAAATGAAATATCAATAATAAGTTTTTTACAAGGAATAAATTTGGGTGGAAAAATATATAATGGATATACAGTTGTAACAAATGATAAAACAGAAGAAGTAGTTAAGGAAGAAAGAATATATATTAATACAAATGATGGGTATTACCACAAGATAAATGATAAACATTTTCAAGATTCTAATTTTGAGCCAGATACAGTTTCAGCGGGAGTTTTAGATTTAGATTTTGAAATAAGAAAAGATGGAGCAACTGGAGTATCATATACAAAAAAAGACGGGTTAGGATGTTATACAAGTATAGTAGGGCAAGAAAATGTAGATAATACATATGACTCAATATATGAATACCTGGAAAAAACTAATGAAGTAGATGACAAAATAAAGCAAATATATTATACTGCACTTGGCCGTGAAAGATGGGGAACTTATAAAATTGAAAATCCATCGTTAATACCAACAATACTTGATAATATGCAACCAGGAAATCCATCTGAGGGTGGAGAAGTTGAACCACCAGCAGTTGGAACGATTAGTGTAGATATTGTGGATTCTGATTTTAAATATTCATATGAAATAGATGCAACAGGAAGTGTTGAATTAAAAAAAGCAATAACATTTACTTTACCAAATCCATCAACAGGATATAAAGTAAAATATGCCTATGTTAAATCAACTGATATATCATCAATAGATTATATATGGGACAATAACTCAACAGTTGCATGGACAGACTATGGAGTAAGTGGAGAAATCTTTACTAGAGTAATATCAGAAGAAGGAATGTGGTTTTTATGTGCAAAAGTAGAAGGACCTAGTGGAGAAACTTTAGCATCAACTTATAATACATATCTAGTGCAAAAACAAGTTATAGACACAACTGCACCTGAAATAGAAATTAACAATTTAGATGGAAGAACTGATAGAAATTATACCGTAGGAGAAACTATAAGAGAAAGAATAGAAGTAACGAATGAAATAGGAGGTACAAATTTAAATCCAAATAAGTTTTTATACATATTTACTCAATCAGCATCATTACCTTCTGAATCAGATGCGGGATGGAAAAACTATGGTGGCTCAGGAGCAATTATAACACATGAACTAACAACATCAGGAACTTGGTATTTATATGTAAAAGCAGCAGATATAGCAAATCCAGCGAATGAAAAGATTGAAACAAGAACCTATATAGTAAGAAATGAAACTGGAACAGTAAGCATCAATATTACAGATACAGATGGAATTGCAAAAATATATAATATACCAAAGAATAGAACAATTGATTTTGAAAAACAAATCACAATAACAGCATCAAGTGGAAATGTAAATAATCTTATAATACAGTATGATTTTGTGAAAGCTACTTCAGAAAGTCAAGGAACACCTACATGGAGTGCATACACAACTGGAACAACAATTAGAAAAACAGTATCATATATGCAACATGGATATTACTACTTACACATCAGAGTATTAGATACTAATGGAAATGTAGTTGCAACAAAAGTTCAGCAATATGTTTTCAATGGAGCAATAGCATATATGTAAAAGAATTAACTCGAAAAACAATATAGTGACTAAAACATAAAAAAAAGGTTATCCTATAAAGGGTGACCTTTTTATGAAAAAAATATTAAAAATAATGTTAATAATCATATTACTATCAATAGTATATGCTTATGCATTAGTAATTACGAATTTACCAGATACCTTAATAGTGTTTGAAGGTGAAAATATAAAATTAAATACTTTATATGGTTTGAACATAGATTTAAAAGACACATCATATGAGGCAATGCTCACATCAAGTAATATTGGAGAAACAGCCTTTAATGAAAAAGGAAAAACTACATTAACAGCAAGCTTATTTAACTTTGATATAAAAGATATTGAAGTAAACATATTAGATAAAACCACTGTGATACCAGTTGGAAAAATAGCAGGAATTAAACTATACACAAAAGGTGTATTAGTAGTAGGAATGTCAGAAATAGAAGGGCAAAAGCCATATGCTGAAACGAATATTCAAGAAGGAGACATAATTACAAATATAAATAATAGTGAAATAGAAAATACAACACAATTAATTGAGTGTATAAACGAATCTAATGGAGAAAGTCTTAATATTACTTATATAAATGGTGGAGAAGCAAAAGAATGTAATATAACACCAGTTAAAAATCAAAGTGGAAAATATCAAATTGGTTTATGGGTTAGAGATAGTGCAGCAGGAATAGGAACAGTAACATTCTACGAACCCGGAACAGGTAATTTTGTGGCATTAGGACATGGAATAACAGATATAGATACAAGTGAAATAATAGATATATCAACCGGAGAGTTGGTAGACACAAAAATATTATCAATAGTCAAAGGGGAAATAGGAACACCTGGTAAAATTCAAGGAACTCTAAACAATCAAAAAAGTATAGGAACTATATATAAAAACACCAAATTAGGAATTTATGGGAAAGTAGTTACAGAAGCAAATTTATTACCAAGTTATTCAAACTCTATGGAAGTTGCCACACGAGATGAAATAAAATTAGGGAAAGCTACAATACTATGTAGTGTCGAAAATAGTGATAAAGTAGAAGAATATGAAATTGAGATAGAAAAGAAATTTATAAATAATAATTATGATAATAAAAGTATGTTAATAAAAGTGAAAGATGAAAGATTAATAGAAAAAACAGGTGGAATAGTGCAAGGCATGAGTGGTTCTCCAATTATACAAGACGGGAAATTTGTAGGAGCTGTAACACATGTAATAGTAAATAACCCAAAAGAAGGATATGCAGTATTTGGTGACATGCTAATAAAACAAATGAGAAGTGTAGAATAAATTTACAATAATAAAATAAATGAGATTTTAAAACTCTTTTTTAAACCAAAATTATTAAAAATATATATCTTTTGAGAAAAGATTTTTTTCTTAAAAGATATATATTTTTTGTAAATTAAATCAAGTTACAATTGCTATTTTGTTAGCATGTCACCAATTTCAGTAACAGTTCCAGCACCAAGAGTTAAAACAATATCTCCAGCCTCAACATGAGATTTTAAATAAGAAACACATTCATCAAAATCAGGAATATATAAAGCATCTTTTCCAAACTCACGAATTTTATCTACTAAATCTTTAGAGGTTATGCCATATTTATTTGATTCTCTAGCAGCATAAATGTCTACAATTATAACATTATCAAAATTAAGTAAAACTTGAGCAAAATCTAATAATAAATTTTTAGTTCTACTATATGTATGTGGTTGAAAAACCACCCAAGACCTGTTAAATTTCTTTGCCATTAAGGCTTTAGCAGTTGCCAAAATTTCTGTAGGATGATGACCATAATCATCATATACATTAGCTCCATTAACAACACCCTTAAGTTCAAAGCGACGACAGGCACCTTTAAATTTCAAAAGTGCAGATTTAATATTCTCCACTGAGATACCATATTCACTACATAAAGCGATACACCCCAGACTATTTAAAACATTGTGCATTCCTGGAACAGATAGTTTAAACCTTCCAAACAAAACATTTTTATTGTATACATCAAATTCTGCACAACCATTTTCATCAAAAGCTATATTTACAGCAAAAAAGTCAGTGTTTTTATTTGAAATACCATAGGTTAAACTCTTTGCATTTGTAAAATGCAGTAAATCTAAACAATTAGAATCATCTCCATTTACAACAAGCAAACCATCATTAGGAAGCAACTTTACATATTTAATAAAAGCATTTTTTATATTTTCAAAATTCTTAAAATAATCTAAATGATCATTATCAATATTTAAAATGATTTCAGACTTAGGGCTAAATTTTAAAAAGCTTTCAACATATTCACATGCTTCAATTATAAAATATTCACTATTTCCAACTAAATAATTACCATTAATATCAGGAAGAATAGCACCAACTTGAACACTAGGATCTTTTAAAGCTTCTAAAAAGCATAATGCTACCATAGAGGTTGTAGTTGTTTTACCATGTGTACCTGCAATTGTAACAGTATTTTCAAAACATCTTGTAAGTTCACCTAAAAAATTTGCTCTTTCAATAGTCTGAATTCCAAGTTCCTGTGCATGAACTAATTCAGGGTTATCTTTGCTAATAGCAGCTGTGTAAACAACAATATCGCTACCAACAACATTTTCAGCATTATGTCCGATTTTAACTTCTATACCAGCATCAAGTAATTTAACAACATTTTCATTAGTTGAGTTATTGCTACCAGTAACCTCAAAACCCCAATTATGTAGTATTTCTGCAATACCACTCATACTAACTCCACCAATACCAATCATATGTATTCTTTTATATTTTTTTATTTTATCTATATTAGGCATAAATTAAACACATCCTTTATTATAATACAAGATTATATAATTATAATATAAAAAAAACAATAGATTTGTGATAAAAAATGCTATTATAGTGACATTAAATTTGTAATAAAAGTATTGATTAATTAACTTAAAAATTGTAAAATAGATGTATAAAAATCACATAATATGAAGGGAGATAATAGATGAAAAACAATAAAGGAGAAATAACAATAATGATGATTATTACAGTCATTGTTCTAATAATAATTGTTGGAATTTCCATATTTATGCTAACAGGAGACAATGGACTATTTATTATAAAAAAAGATGAAGAGGAAAACATAGCACCACAAAACGAAATAACTACAAACAATACCTCAAACACAGATGAACAAAATAATACAAACAATGAAAATGGAGCACTTATGGTTCCAATAGAATAAAAATACTAAAGAAGTAAAAGAAGGATAAAAAAATGGAAATAGTTTTTTATATAATAATATTTATAGTAGGAGCATTACTAGGAAGTTTCTATATAACAGCAATAAAAAGAATATTAAAAGAAAAAAAGGTATTATCTATACACTCATATTGTGCAAATTGTGGAGAAAAGTTAGGATTTTTTGAAAAAATACCAATATTTAGCTATATATTTTTAAAAGGAAGATGCAAACACTGCAAGAAAAAAATAGATGTAAAATATATAATTTCAGAAATAATTACAGGATTTTTAATTTTAGCAATAGCTTATAATTTAAATCTAGTAAGTGACAATTTTAATAGAGCCAATGCAGTACTATTTATAGTAATAGTCTTGTATTTTTCTTATATTATTTTAGCGGTTGGAACAGACGTAAAAAATAAAAATATGCCACAAACAGTATTAGCATATGGAGTTATAATTTCATTAATATACATAGTTTATATGTGCATACTAAAAAAGGAGATTATATACGTAAATGTAATATATTTAGTAATAATGGCACTTTTATTGTTAATTAATATATTAAATACCAAAAAGAGAGCACAAGATAATTATGTAATAGATTTATTAACTATGTTATTAATAATGCTAATATTTACAGGAGAGTATGTATGTATATTAACAATAGCAGGAACACTATTAGCTATATCACTTTATATTCTGATAAATAAAATTAAAGCGTCAAAAAATAAAGGAAAGAAAACAAAAATATCATTTAGTTCTAATATAAGGATAGTATTTATTATGGGAAATTTAAATTTACTTACGTTTCTAATACTAATAATGTGTAAAAATAATATTGGAATATAATCAGTGAAAGGAGGAAATGTTAGTTTAAAACTAGCATAAGCTAATATGAGAATTGGAGTGGACTTGCGGAGGAAGCCATATAGCAATTTCAGAAGTAAAAGATGGAAAAATAATCGAAAAGACACAAAGAAAAATAACAGATGAAGATAGAATTGACATATTAGATGTAATTGAAGAAACTATTATAGAAAATGTTAAAAAAATTTTAAATAATACTGAAGAAAAACTTGAATCTATTGGAATTGCTGTACCAGGGATAGTAAGTAATGGAGTAATTAATAAATGTGTTAATTTAGGAATAAAAGATTATGACATAGTAGATAGATTAAATAAAAAGTTTATAAAATATGCAAATGAAAATAGAAAACAGGAACGATTTAAAAGCCTACCAGTACAAATAAAATTGCAAAATGATGCAAAATGCGCAGCAATAGCTGAAAGTAAATATGGAGTCTTACAAGAATATGAAAGTAGTATCTTTTTAACATTAGGAACAGGAATTGGTGGAGCTGTTATAGTAGAAGGAAAACTATTAGAAGGAAAATGTTTTTCTGGATATGAATTTGGTCATATGACAATAAATGTTAATGGTGAGCTTTGCAAATGTGGTAAAAAAGGGTGTTTTGAATTATATGGAAGTATGAAATATTTTAAAAGAAACTTCAAAGAAAGATTAGGATTAAGTCAGTTTACACATAGTGAGCAATTATTAGACTTATTAAAATATGACATGGCATTAGAAAAACATGATGAAAGGATAAAACAAGTCATTGACGAATATACACAAAGCCTCGCAATTGGAATATCTAATTTAATAAATATATTTGAACCAGAGGCTATTGGCATAGGAGGAAGTTTTACATATTTTGAAGAATTTTTATTAAAAAATCTAAAAGAAAAAATATTAAATGGAAATTTGCTATTTAACCCTAGAAATGATATAATAATAAAATCAGCACTTTTAAAAAATGATGCAGGAATAATAGGCGCAAGCATGCTTTAACATAATAGGAGGCAATAATGGAAGCAAAAAAAGTAGCATTTTTAACATTGCGGTTGCAAAGTAAATCAATATGAAACAAATGCAATGTCAGAAAAATTTATACTAGCTGGTTATAAAATAATAGAAAATTCCCAAGATGCAGATATATGTGTTATAAATACTTGTAGTGTAACAAATATATCAGATAGAAAATCAAGGCAAATGATACGAAAAGAAAAGGAAAAAAATCCACATGCTATTATAATTGTAACAGGATGTTATGCACAAGTTGCAAAAGAACATATACAACAAATGCCAGAAGTAGATATTGTATTGGGAAATAACGAAAAAAAATATATAGTTAGTTATGTAGAAGAATTTATTAGATTAAGAAACAAAAAAATAGAAGTAGAAGATGCATTTAGCCATAGAGAATTTTCAGACTTTGGAATAATAACATATACAGAAAAAACAAGAGCGGCAATTAAGATTCAAGATGGATGTGATAGATTTTGTTCATATTGTATAATACCATATGCTAGAGGAAGAGTAAGAAGTAGAAAACCTGAAAGTATTCTAAAAGAGGTCGAAGCTGTAGCACAAAAAGGAATAAAAGAAGTAGTAATAACTGGAATACATATAGCTTCTTATGGAAAAGATTTTAATAAAGAATATGTTATAACAATAAAAAAAGCAAGCAAAAATTCAGATGAATATAGACTAATTGATTTGCTAGAAGAAATAAATAAAATAAAAGGGATTGAAAGAATAAGGTTAGGATCATTAGAGCCACCAATAATAACAGATGAATTTATAGCAAGATTATCAAAACTAGAAAAAATATGTCATCATTTTCATTTATCATTACAAAGTGGAAATAATGACACATTAAAAAGAATGAATAGAAGATATACAACTGAAGAATTTGAAAAAGTTGTAAAAAAATTAAGAAACACATATCAAGATATAATCTTAACAACAGATATAATAGTGGGTTTCCCGGGTGAAACTGAAAATGAATTTAGTAAAACTTACGAATTTTTGAAAAAAATTAAATTCTATAAAATGCATATTTTTCCATATTCAATAAGAAAAGGAACAAAAGCTGCAGAAATGCCAAACCAGATAAATGGAGAAGAAAAAGAGAAAAGAAGTAAAAAATTAATTGAGCTGTCAAATCAAAATGAACTAGAATACAATAAAAGTTATATAGGAAAAACTGTGGAAGTTTTAATTGAAGAAGACTCAAAAGGGCATACAGCAAATTATATATTGGTTAAAGCCCAAGGGACACAGAACATGGAAAACAAAATAGTAAAGGTAAAAATCACAGAAGCAAAAGAGGGAATATTAGTTGGAAACATTATCTAAAAAACTATAATTGCTAGTGCCTATGAGATTTCAATGATTTGCTCTGAAACTCAAAATGGCAAGAAGAAAAGTTTGTAAAGACACTTTTATTGAGAGGAGTAAACAAAATTATGGCAAAAACTAAAACAGTATTTGTTTGTAATGAATGTGGATATGAATCTGCAAAATGGCTTGGAAAATGTCCAGCTTGTAATAGTTGGAATAGTTTTTATGAACAAAAAATAGAAAAGGTTGTAGAAGCGGTACGTTTAGAAAGAAAAGAACCCAATCTACCAAGAGCGTTAAATACATATAAAGGAGAAGAAACATTAAGAACTACAACAGGATTTTCAGAAGTTGATAGGGTTTTAGGAGGTGGACTAGTAAAAGGTTCATTAATTTTACTTGGAGGAGAACCTGGAATTGGAAAATCTACACTAATACTTCAATTATGTGACAAAGTACAAGGTGAAGGAAAAGTATTATATGTTTCAGGAGAAGAGTCAGCAGAGCAAATAAAATTACGTGCAGATAGGTTAAATATCAATAATGAAGACATAATGTTTTTAGGAGAGACAGACATAGAAGTAGTAAATCAAGCCATAATAGATATAAACCCAAAACTTGTAATAATAGACTCTATACAAACGATGTATTCAGATGAATTATCAGCAGCAGCAGGAAGTGTAAGTCAAGTAAGAGAAATAACTGCACAAGTAATGAGGATTTGCAAATCAAGAGCCATAACAACAATAATAATAGGGCATGTTACAAAAGAAGGAAACATAGCAGGACCAAGAGTGTTAGAACATATGGTAGATACAGTATTATATCTTGAAGGAGAAAGATATTTTTCATATAGAATTTTAAGAGGAGTAAAAAATAGATTTGGGTCAACAAATGAAATAGGAATGTT
>CALXZT010000042.1 GCA_944393315.1 uncultured Clostridia bacterium | reverse complement strand
AAAGGAGGATTTATTATGAAAAGAGATTTTGCACAATGGTTACTAACTTTTACAGATAGTATTGCTAATTATAAATATTACATAGATTTTGAAACGATATATAAGAATGCTAAAACATATAAAATAGAATTAAATATGTTAAATTCTTTAATCGGAAGTAAAAATATAGAAAAAGAATTTGAAGATTTAGTAAAAAAATATCCTGAAGTTTTAAAATGTATACCTATATTATTAGCAGTCAGACAGTATGAAATAATTGTTTTGGATGATGATGGAAATAAATTTGAATATAATTTTAAGAAAATGAATTATGATGTAGAGCAATATAAAGTGTTTATGAGAGAAACAGGTCTATTTGAATTATTAGAAAAACATCTAGTAAATAATTTATATGATTATGTTTTAGGGGTTGAATCTGGTCTAAATTCCAATGCTAGAAAAAATCGTGGCGGACATTTAATGGAAGATTTAGTTGAAAAATTTATTCAAAAAGCAGGTTTTAAGAAAAATGAAACATATTTTAAAGAGATGTACTTACAGGATATAGAAAATAAATGGAAACTAGATATGTCTTTTATAAGTAATAAAAATCAAGCAACTAAGCGATTTGATTATGTAATAAAAACTGATAATTGTATTTATGGAATAGAAACTAACTTTTATGCTGCTGGTGGTTCAAAACTTAATGAAACAGCAAGAAGTTATAAAATGATAGCAGAAGAGGCAGAAAAAGTTGTAGGATTTGAATTTGTATGGTTTACAGATGGAATGGGATGGATCTCAGCTAGAAATAACCTAAGAGAAACATTTGATAGAATGGAGAATGTTTATAATATTAATGATATGAAGAATGGAATAATGAAAGAAATATTTAAATAAGGAAGGGAAAATATGGATGAATTATTAACTGCAGAAACAAAGAATTTTTTATCTATAATATCTGAAAGCAAAAAATTATGTGTTCCTATGTATCAAAGAGCATATTCATGGACAGAGCAAGAGTGGGAAGAATTGTTTGAAGATATATTAAATGATAAAAAAAATAAAAGTAAACATTATATGGGAGCGTTAGTTTTCATAAATAGACCAAATGGAACTTTTGAAGTGGTTGACGGTCAGCAAAGATTAACAACAATAACAATTATGATACATGCTGTAATAAAAATATTAAATTTTTGTATAGAAAACGATATAAATAAAGATGCAAATATTCAAAGAAAAGATATTGTAAAAAATTATATAGGGAAAAAATCAAGTATTGATCTTACCTGGGAAAATAAGCTTGAGTTAAATGAAGAAAATAATAAATTTTATAATACATATATAATGAATTTTGAACATGCAAAAGTTATACCCAATAAAATAACATCAACTAATAAGCTTTTAATACAGTGTCAAGAATATTTTTACAATAGAATTCTTGAATATGTAAAGGTTTCAGAAATTAAAAAGATTACAGATAAAAAGATAGTAACTATTTTACAATTAGTGGAATATATAGTTGAAAATTTAATATTTGTTAGAATTGTAGCAACTAATGAATTAAGTGCATATACCATTTTTGAAACTTTAAATGATAGAGGTATAGATTTATCTATAACGGATTTGCTAAAGAATTATTTATTATCAATTTTTAAAAGAAAAAATGACAGGGAAATTGCAAAAAATATGTGGGATAGTGCAATAGAGAAGATTGAATTGAAAAATTTTCCTACATTTCTTAGACATTATTGGATGATAGAAAATAAATTAGTTAGAAAGGATAATTTATTTAAAGAAATAAAAAATAAAATTAATGATAAGAAGAATGCTTTAACTTTTTTAAATAATTTAAATTATTATGCGGAAATATATGCAGCTTTAAGCGATGAAAATAGTGATTTTTGGAAGGAATCACAAAAGTTGAAAGAACATATACAAAACTTAAAAATTTTGAAAGTTAAACAATGTTATCCTCTTTTAATGGCAACCATAAAATTCATAGATAAAAAATATTGGCAAAAAATATTTTTTGCATGTGAAGTAATATCTTTTAGATATTTAACAATTTGTGGTAAAAACCCAAATGCTTTAGAGGATGTTTATAATAAAATCTGTAATGAAATCTCGTCGAAAACTATAAAAACATACAATGATGTTAAAAATCAATTAATTACAAGTAGTATATATATTAAGAATGATGAATTTATATCTAATTTTTCAAATAAGATTATAAATACTAAAAGTAATCAAAGAATTGCAAAATACATATTAAGAAAAATTAATGCTGACATTAGTGAAGAACATACTGTGTTAAAAATTGATGATAGTAATTTGACACTAGAACATATATTGCCAGAAAATCCTAATGACGAATGGAAAAAAGTATTTTCAAAAGATGAAATTTTAGATTCTGTTTATAGAATTGGAAATTTTACATTATTATCAAGTAGTAAAAATAGAAAAATAGGAAATGAAGAATATGAAAAGAAAAAAAATATATATAGATGTAGTGAGATTTTAATGACAAAAAATATTGAAAAATATTATCCAACTTGGAATGTAGAATCAATTCAAAAAAGACAAGAAGAAATGGCAAAAAAAGCTGTAAATATCTGGAACTTGTAATTATTATAAAAAATTGCTTGCAAAAACTAAAATTTTATGTTAAATTATAATCATAGAATCAAACTATGAAATATAATTATAAATACAAGCTCGTATTCTTCGTAAACGGAAGTGTCAAACGAGCCATAAAAAATAGTAGATAGAAAATTATCTACTATTTTTTATGTATGTTTTGGCAATTATTAAAAATTTATAAAATTTAATGTAAATATTAATATTTCTAATTTATTGTAGGTATTCTTAAAATTTCTCCTGCAAAAATCAAATTAGGATTATTTATATCATTTAAATCAACTATTGAATCAATAGAAACATCATATAATCTGCTAATTTGCCACAATGTATTACCTCGTTTAACAACATATAAAATATGACTAGAATCATGCAAACTACTATTTTCTAGAGTAGGAACATAAATTCTCTCACCTACATAAATCAGATTAGGATTAGAGATATTATTTATTTTTGCTAAATACTGATAAGAAGTATTATACTCCAAAGCAATTTGACTTAAAGTATTTCCATATTTAACAATTATATAATCAGTATTAACTGGTGGAGTTGAATAATTTGGAACATTGATAGTACTTTCATCAGATAAAAATATATCAGAGGTGAAGTAATCTCTATCTACATAACCAGAGATTCCAGGAACTTCACCTTGATTTGTATATTGGAAACCAATCCAAGTAGACCAATTTCCATCTTCTGGATCTTGAGAACCATATTCTGCAACCCATATTGGATAGCTAGCTGCAAGTCTACTGCTAAATGTAGCCCTTGCATTATATGCATCACTATAAACAACAACTTCTTTTCCAGTTAAATTTTCAACTTCTGATAAAAATGCAAAAGAAATATCATTTATTTCTGTGAGGCTTAAATCATTAAAAACCTCAAAATCCATAGCTAGTCTGCAATTTGAATCAAGCTCATTTACCACAGAAACAAAAAATCTAGCCTGCTCAATAGCTTCTTGCTGAGTTGTCGCAGTTACAAAATGATAAAATCCAACATTTAAACCATTTTCTTTAGCAGAATTATAATGACTTCTAAAATAAGGATCTATGTAATTATTGCCTTCACTAGATTTTATATAAACTATATCAATGCCAGAAGCTTTAACCTCAGAAAAATCAATATCTCCTTGCCATTCACTTACATCTATTCCATGATAAATTTCATTTGAAGATGCTGGAAAGGCTAAAACTTTTCCAAAAGAAGAAACAAAAATGCAAGTTAGAAATAAGCAAGCAATTAAAATAAACTTTTTATTCATACAAAACCTCCTTACACTAAAATATGAATTACAAAAAATAAAGTGAATAAATATTAAAAAAGTGATAATAATATTTATAAATTAAGTGAAAGAAAGGCAAAAATAGCAATTCTTTCTAATTATTGAAGGAGGAAATTCAAATGGAAGAAGTAAATAATAGCCTAAATCAATTTTTATGTGACTTAAATGTATTTTTTACGAAATTACAAAACTATCATTGGAATATACAAGGAGAAAGTTTTTTTAGAATTCACGAAAAAATGGAGGAGTATTATGACTGTGTGGCAAAAGAAATAGATGAAATAGCAGAACATATTTTAATAAATGGAGCACAACCTTTAGGAACATTAAAAGATTACTTAGAAAATACAAAGATTAAAGAAGCAGAAAATAAAAAAGTAGATAGAAATACTATTTACCAAGCAGTACTAGCAGATTATGGAACACTATATCAAGATATAAATAAAATAAAAGAAACAGCTGATTCGGCTGGAGATTATGCAACATCAGCTTTAATGGATGAATATGTTTTAAACTATGGTAAAAAACTATGGATGTTAAATCAAAGTAAATAGAGTCTATTAAAACTAAAAAATTATAAAAAAAGTCCATTTTAACTTAAAAACAAGTTAAAATGGACTTTAAAAAATATTGTTTAAAAGATAGATTTATGATATAATCACAACATTAAAAATAATATATCGGAGGATAACAAAATGCAAAGAACCAAATTAAGTGATAGAGTATTACCAACTTATACAAAAGGAGAAGAAATATTTAATATGGTATCACATATAGTAGGAGCTGGAATTGGAGTGGTTGCAATAGTATTATGTGTGATATTTGCAGCAATACATCATAATGTATATGGAGTAGTATCAAGTGCTATCTTTGGAGCAACATTACTGATATTATACACAATGTCTAGCATATATCATGGATTAAATGAAAATTTAAAAGCTAAAAAAGTATTTCAAATAATAGACCATTGCTCTATATTTTTGCTAATTGCAGGTTCATATACGCCATTTGCTTTATGTACACTAAGAGAATATAGCCCAACACTTGGATGGACTATATTTGGAATAATATGGGGATTAGCAGTATTAGGAATTGTATTAAATGCTATAGATTTAAAAAAATATAAAGTATTTTCCATGATTTGCTATCTAGTCATGGGATGGTGCATAATAATAAAAGGATCATTATTACCAGAGTTGCTAGGAATGTCAGGATTTATTTTACTATTAGCAGGAGGAATAGTATATACTATTGGAGCTATATTATATGGAGTGGGAAAAAAGAAAAAATGGATGCATTCTATTTTTCATATAGCTTGTGTAATAGCAAGTTTGTTACACTTTCTATGTGTTTTATTATATGTCGTATAAAAACTAGTAATATATGTTTTATTAATTACAAACTTTTTTGAATAAAAATGTAAAAAATGCTAATGCTAATAAAAAATGCAAAAGGTGGTTTTTATATGAAAGCAAATCAAGATATGAATGTATTAGATGAGGTTAATAAAGGTGCAACAATGGGAATGGATGCAATTAATTATTTAGTACCAAAAGTTCAAGATAGTAATTTTAAAAATGTGTTGGATGTAGAATATAACAAATATAAAGATATTTCAAGAAGAGCAAATAATTTATATGAAAATTATACAACAGAAAAAGAACCTCATGAAACCAATACGATGAATAAAATGATGACTTGGTATGGCATACAAATGAATACAATGAATGATAAAAGTAACTCGAAAATTTCAGAATTATTGATGCAAGGAACAAATATGGGAATAATTGAAGGGAGACGTTTATTAAATCAAAATCCTAATATAAATTCAAAAATAAAAACACTATTAAGCGATTTTGTAAAAATGCAAGAAGATAGTGTTGAAACATTAAAAACTTATCTATAAAATTATAATCTCTAACTTTAATTATATATATTTTGGAGTTGAATGTCAAGTTTTCAAAAAGTGATTTTGAGCAAGAATAAGTATGAAATAATAAGATAAAGTAATTAAAAAACGATTAGGCTTAAATAAATAAGAAAGTAAAAGATTGAAAATTAAAAAAAAATATGCTAATATAAAAATACAAATAAAGAATTAATTAAATATAAAAACATCCCTGCATAGTGCGTGAAGACAGAATTTTTAGAACCAACAAACGAAGGAAGGGAACCAATCTCTGAATATGGCGTGCAAGCTTACCGTTAGAATAGTAAGAAGCCCATGAGTATTTAGGTAGGTATCCACCTGTTTTTAGGAACAGGTCCTTAAAAATTCGGACAGCTGACGGCTAAAGCGGGGTTGTTTTTTTGTGTTTAAAAGCATTTTGACTTATGTGAAAATATTTTATATCAAAAAAATTATATAAATCACTAATATCTTTATAGCTTTTTCATAAAATGTACTTGTTTCAAGTAAAAACTTATAGTACAATGTGTGTATCTAAAAGGAGGAAAAAAGTTGAAAAAGTTAGTTTTAATAGATGGAAATAGTATTATGAATAGAGCATTTTATGGAATAATGGGAAATAAAATTTTAACTTCAAAAGATGGAAAATACACAAATGCAATTTATGGATTTTTAGCAATAATGTTTAAAATTGTTGAAGACCTAAATCCTGAATATATGGCTGTGGCATTTGATTTAAAAGGTCCAACAGCTAGACATGAATTGTATGAAGGGTACAAAGCAAATAGAAAAGGAATGCCAAATGAACTTGCAGAACAAATGCCAATAATAAAAGACATTTTACATGCAATGAACATAGATGTGATAGAAAAGCAAGGTTATGAGGGAGATGATATATTAGGAACGATTGCTAAATATGGTGAAAAACAAGGTTTATCAGTTACTATTTTATCAGGAGATAGAGACACCTTTCAACTCGCAAGTGATAATATAACAATTAGAATTCCAAGAACTAAAATGGGAAAAACAGAGGTTGAGGACTTTGATAGAAGTAAAGTAAAAGAAATATATGGCATAGAACCAAAACAATTAATAGAGGTAAAAGCTCTGCAAGGGGATACTTCTGACAATATTCCGGGAGTACCTGGAATAGGGGAAAAAACAGCTTTAAGTTTGATTAAAAAATATGAATCACTAGATAACTTATATAAAAAAATAGAACATAATGAAGATGATTTAAAAGGAAAACAAAAAGAAGCAATAATAGAAAATAAAGAACAAGCATATTTATCAAAAACGCTTGGCACAATTAATACGGAAGTACCACTAGAAGATAATTTGGAAAATTTAAGAGTAAAAGAATGGGATAAAGCAAAAGTATTAGAAATTTTTAAAAATTTAAATTTCAAAAAATACATAGAAAGATATAGTTTAGTCGAAGAAGAGGGAGTAATTACCGCACAGAATCAAGAAAGAGATTTAAGAAATTTATTTAATTTAGTAGATGTAAAAGAAGAACAAATAAAAGACTCTAAAGAACTAGTTTATTATTTGGAATTAAAAGAAGACAAAAATGAGGATAAAATAATCAAGAAAACAATAAAAGCAATTGCCATATATATTGATGGTAGTGTACAATATTTAGAAAATCCATCGACACAGTTCTTAAAAGAAATATTTGAAAATGAAAATATAAAAAAATATGGTCATAATTTAACAGAAGATTATATTATTCTAAAGCAAGAAGGAATAACAACTCAAAATTTAGAATTTGATTCAATGGTAGCAGCATATATCTTAAATCCAACAAGTGGTAAATATAAAATTGAAGATATAATAAATAAATATTTAGAATTAGATTTAGAAGAATATTTAAAAGCAAATAATATAAATACAGAAAATGTAGGACAAATTACGTTATTTCAAGAGGAGACTCAAGAACACGATATCAATAAATATAAAACAGTTTTTTTTGCATATGGAATAAGCAAATTAAGAGAAGTAATGATTCAAAAGTTAGAAGAGATAAATGCTTTAAAACTATTTAAAGAAATAGATATGCCAACAGTTGAAGTTTTATCAGATATGCAATGGAATGGGATGTATTTGGATGTTGCAGAGCTAGATGAATATGGACAAGAAATAAAATACAAGATAGAAAACTTGACTAAAGACATATATCAACTTTCTGGAGAAGAGTTTAATATTAATTCTACAAAACAATTGGGGGAAGTTTTATTTGAAAAATTAAAATTGCCAGTAGTAAAGAAAAATAAAAGTGGATATTCAACAGATGTTGATGTTCTTGAAAAATTAAAAGAAGAGCATCCAGTAATTGAAAAAATATTAGAATATAGGCAAGTAATGAAGCTTAATTCAACATATGTAGAAGGATTAAAACAATTTATAAATCCAAAAACAAAAAGAATACATTCGTTTTTTCACCAGACAATAACTGCAACAGGAAGAATAAGTTCGACAGATCCAAACTTACAAAATATTCCAACAAGAATGGAACTAGGAAAGAGGTTAAGGAAGGTATTTAAACCAGCAGAAGGCAAAATATATATAGATGCTGATTATTCACAAGTAGAGCTTAGAGTGTTAGCACATATATCAGAAGATGAGCATATGATACAAGCTTTTAATAATGGAGAAGATATCCATAAACAGGCGGCTTCAAAAGTATTTGGAATTCCAATTGAAGAGGTAACAAAACAGCAAAGAAGTGAGGCAAAAGCAGTAAATTTTGGAATAGTATATGGAATAAGTGATTTTGGATTAGGTTCACAGTTAAGTATATCAAGAAAAAGAGCAAAATTATATATTGACCAATATCTATCAGAATACTCTGGAATAAAAGACTTTATGGAAAATATTACAAACTTAGCCAAAGAGCAAGGATATGTAGAAACTTTATTCAACAGAAGAAGATACATTCCAGAATTAAAATCAAATAACTATATGGTAAGGCAATTTGGTTCAAGAGCGGCAATGAATACTCCTATACAGGGAACAGCAGCAGATATTATGAAAATTGCAATGATAAAAGTATATAGAGAATTAAAAAAGAAAAATTTAAAAGCGAAAATAGTTTTACAAGTACATGACGAGATGATGATAGAGGTAGAAAAAAGTGAGAAAGAAGAAGTAAAAGATATTTTGAAAACTTGTATGGAAAGTGCAACTACATTAAAAGTACCATTAATAGCAGATATATCTGAAGCAAACAATTGGTATGATTGTAAATAAGACTTGAATATTATGTAAATATGTGATATAATAAACATATTCTAGAAAAGGAGGACGCTAAAATGAGTTATAATAGCTTAGAGTCTTTTAATGCAGTACAGTTGAAAACATCGAAATTCTTAAGGCAAATTCAGGATATCGTGAAGCTGATATTACAGTATCCTGAAAACATTGAAAAATATCCTCGCATTAAATTGATAGAGAAAGTTTTTCTAAGTGTGGTGGAAGAAAAATTCCAAAGTGCACCTAAGGAAAAAAAGGGGAAAAATGCTATTATTATCGAACATCTGTTAAATTCTGATTCTCCTGAGAGCAAAGCTCGGGAGATAGTAGATCTGTTAAATAGGTCAAGTAACTCTGACCTAGGAGGCTTATCTCTGGAGATGCAGAAAGCGATTTTGTCGATTGTTGAGGTATTTTTCAGCTTAACTCATTAAGAAAGGCCGAGGACGTATCTCCTCGGTTTTTTTATGAAGAATTTTTAAAGAAATTTTATTGATAAATAGCATAGAATATAGTATAATTAAGTAGTATTTGGGGGTGTAATGGTTTCGACATTATACCAGAAACATAAATAGCGAGTAGTGGACTCGTTGGCCACTTTAAAAACGAGAATTAAAAATAAACGCTGATAACACAGAATTAGCATTTGCTGCCTAATTGCAGCAACGTCTAACTGGCTATTCCCACATAGTTAGTCAAGGCGCCAATTTAGTGGGAAACGAATCTACCTTAGCTTTGGAGGTAGAGGGTATTTAAAAGCTATATTTATATTAAGTGTGTTTGTTCACGTAATATAAACTAATATAAATAACAAACTGAACTCGGAGAAGTTTATGTGAAAAGTATTATGGACAGGAGTTCGACTCTCCTCACCTCCACCAATGACGTTTCTGTTCGAACTAACAGAACAGAATTGATACAAAAATCAATCAGAAAATAAAATCTGGTTGATTTTTTTGTTGTCTAAAAACAATATTAAAATCATCCAAACGAAAGGATGGTGTGAAAAAATTTATTGCCTCGCAGAGCCTACGAGTTATGATGGTACGTCATAACTCATAGGGGGTTAGGACTTATGGCAGAGTCAAAGTCCTGTGCTTCAAAGGAAGTTAAAGTAGAATAATAAAGACCATTCACAGGGACATTTCCAAGCGATTGACCATGAATTGAATGCTTATACAAAAAAAAGAATATATTGGGTATTGGAATATTTACTTATCGAGAAAAAGGTGAAGAAGTTGTAACTCACTCATATGCTTTTGAAGAAAAAGAAGGAAGAATTGTTGGAACAGAAGAAGTAATCTCTAAAGAATTATTTGATTTGATGTATGATGACAGAATTATTGATTATAAAGGTATGAAATTAAAAACTCAATCCAAAGAATATATTTATTTGACTAAAAGTAGAGGTTATAGAGAAAAAGATAAGATAGATGCTTCAGTTATTGAATCAATATTAGATGGTAAATCTAAAGAAAGGATAGCTAGAATTAGAGAACTAGAGGCTCAAACAAGAACTTATAGAATTTTATACGGTAAAGATGGAAAAGTGGAATCAAGAACTAAATTACCTACGCTAGAAGAGAAAATCAATGCTTATCTAGATTCTTTATTTATGAAAGATACAACTAAAACTTCCGAACAAATAATTTCAGATGTTTTTCAAAGTGATGAATACCATAGAATAGTTGATAGTCATCTTGAAGTTGATAGTTTAATAGAAAGCTGGAAAGAAAGGGCCAAAAACTATACATATAATGATAAAGTTAAATTATTAACACAAAGTTATTCAGAACGTCTTAAAGACTTTAGTAAAGAATCAATAGATAATGCTTTAGCTTTTTTACATAGAAGACAAATAAATCATGGAAAAAGTGGTAATGACATTGAACTTAGCGATGAGGCAAAAGAAATTTTTAAACTAATACAAGAATATGCTCAATCAATAAAGAAAATATTTGTTGATAACAATATTAATCTTACTTATATAACTAATATTGCTCCAGAAAAATTAGAAGGTGGAGAAATTAGAAAATCTTTAGATAGAGCAAATAATTATGAGACTGAAAGAGTAGATGGAGTGTTTGCTTCTTCTAGCAATGTTGATGGTAATAATCCATATATAGCACGTAATAATTCATGGATGATTAGATTGGGGAGATCTACTTATGTTTATGGTAGTGATAATATAACTGTTACTCAAGATTCTGAAGGCAAAAAACATGCCGTATTAAAACAGCCTAATTATATTTATCATCTTAATCCAGAAAGTTTTACACCAGTATGTAATTTAACTATAAATCCTCATACACATCAACCAGTTTTTGAATTTTCAGAAGAATGGATTTCTGATACAGCAATTGACATATATAATCCAAACCAAATGAGAGGTGTAGATGAAATAAAAGATGTAACAAGTTTATTAGAAAATTACACAATTTTATGTGATATTCGAAGACAAGGTATTGGCATAAAAGCAAGACAGTTAAAAAGCAAAGAAGAAACATTACAATATGTTGCTGAAAAAATTAAAGATGGAAGTGTAATAAATATAAATCAAGAAACAGGAATAAATGATAGAGATTTATCGGGTATAGATAGACAAAACTTAAAAGATACATGTTTTACTAGTAAAAAGGAGAAAATCAATATTTTATATTTTCTCCTTATATTAATGACTAACATAGCATAGATGCTATGGACACTAAT
>CALXZT010000041.1 GCA_944393315.1 uncultured Clostridia bacterium | reverse complement strand
ATGAAATTACCTACAAGTATAGAAAATATATTAAATGAAAATATTGTAGAAAATGCAAGATTAGAATTAAAGAAAAATTGGAACCCAGAGCCAATATTACATACAATTTGTGCATTTGCAAATGATATCGATAACTGGGGCGGAGGATATATTTTAATTGGTGTTGAAGAAGAAAATGGTAGACCTAAAATGCCAATAACAGGACTTGAGTTATCTGAAATAGATAAAATCCAAAAAGAATTATTAGCTAAATGTAAATTAATTCAACCATCATATACGCCAATCGTAGATATTGCACAATATAAAGATAAAAATATATTAGTAGTATGGTGTTTTGGTGGACAAACAAGACCATATAAATGTCCAACTACATTAGATAAAGATTTTTCAAAGGGATACTCATATTATATAAGAAAAATGTCAAGTACAGTAAAGGCGACAGAAACAGAACAAAAAGAATTGTATGACATGGCAAGAACTATTCCTTTTGATGATAGAATGAACTATGAAGCAGAAATTCAAGATTTGAAATTACCACTTATTCAAAATTATTTATATGAAATAAAAAGTGATTTACTAGAAGAATCTGAAAAGATGGATTTTATTGATTTATGTAAAAGTATGAGAATTATAGATGGAACACCAGAATATATGAAACCTTTAAATGTTGGATTGATGTTCTTTAATGATGATCCACAAAAATTTTTTCCATATTCGCAAATAGAAGTAGTAGATTTAAGAAATGGCCCAGAAGGTGATGATATGACAGAAAGAATATTTAGAGGACCAATAGATAGCATGATAAAAAGTGCTTTGACTTATATCAGCAATATATTAATTGAAGAAAAAATTTTAAAGGTAGATGGACAAGCAGAAGCAATACGATTTTTTAATTATCCATATCAAGCAATCGAAGAGGCTCTAGTAAATGCAGTTTATCACAGAGGGTATGATGTAAGAGAACCAGTAGAAGTTAGAATAATGGAAGATAGAATTCATATTGTAAGCTATCCTGGACCAGACCGTTCTATTAGCGAAAAATCGATTGAAGATAAAAATATAATTGCAAGAAAATACAGAAATCGTAGAATTGGAGAATTCTTAAAAGAATTAAAATTAACAGAAGGTAGAAATACAGGTATTCCAAAAATTAAAAGAGCATTGAAAAATAATAGCTCAAAAGAACCAGAGTTTGAAACAAATGAAACTAGAGATTATTTTATTACAACTATATTTATGCATGATGGATTTGAAAATGAAATGAGAGAAAAACCAAGAACCCACCAAGATACCCACCAAGATACCCACCAAGATAAAATATTAGAATTTTGTAAAGAACCAAGAACAACAAAAGAAATAATGACATATTTAGGGTTAAAGGATAGAAGAAATTTCTATTTAAAATATATGAGACCTTTATTAGATAGTGGAGAACTACAAATGACCATACCAGAGAAACCAAATACAAAAAATCAAAAATATATAACAAATAAATATTAATAAATGGGAGAGACAATAGCATTTGCTATTTCTCTACCCTATTAAAATTTCAATTATTTAGTGCGAATTTTAGTGATTTTATTGAGAAAAAATGTGAATCTGTGATATAGTGTAGGCATTAGTAAAAGAGACATATAACTTTTATTGAGAAAAAGGAAAACAAAGAAATAAAAGAAAAAACAACTTTAACAATAAAACATATATTAAAAAATAATAAATCAAATATCCAACAAATGCAAGAAACAGAGATAGAAGTAAATTCATTTGAAGAAACAAATGAATTGCTTGAAAAACTTGGATTTTCATATAGAAGCTATCAAGAAAAAAGACGAGAAAAATACAGTTTAAATGAGCATGAGATAGATATTGATACATGGCCTAAATTATTACCATATATTGAAATTGAAGGAAAAGATAAAAACGATATAGAAAAAATATTAAGCATTTTAGGATATTCTTTCAAGGATACAATTTCATGTACTGATGAAATACCAACCCAAGATGAAGAACAAACATCAAATTCAAATGAGTTAGATAATACTGTAACAACAGAAACATTACCTAAAACAGGATTAAATACTATTATTTTAATAATAATATTTGGAGTAGGAATTTTAGTAGTGATTTTTTACATAAAAATGAGAACAAATCTATTAAAGATTTCTAAGGATAGATAAATAATAAAGGCGAGATTTCAAATAATATCTTGCCTTTTTCATTACTCAATTATAATAAGACAGATATCTGTCTTATTATAATATATAAAAAAATTACAAAAATTCACAAAAATGTCATATTAATGTGATATAATATATAAATAAAAAAAGAAAGGAAATAAGCTTATGCCATATATAGAGTTTAAAAATGTAGGAAAAAAGTATAAAATGGGAGAGGTAACAATAGATGCTTTGGTTAATACGAACTTTGAAATTGAAAAAGGAGAGTTAGTAGTAATAGTTGGACCATCAGGAGCAGGAAAAACTACTACCCTAAATATATTAGGGGGAATGGATTCTGTAACTTCTGGAAAAGTAATAGTAGATGGAAAAGATGTATCAAATCTAAAGGGAAAAGAACTAATTAAATACAGAAGAGAAGATATAGGTTTTGTATTTCAATTTTATAATTTAGTTCAAAATTTAACAGCTAAGGAAAATGTGGAATTAGCAACACAAATTTGTAAAAATTCATTAGACCCAGAAGATGTATTAAGCAAAGTAGGATTATCTAATAGAAAAAACAATTTCCCATCACAACTATCAGGAGGAGAACAACAAAGAGTTGCAATAGCAAGAGCAATCGCAAAAAATCCGAAACTATTATTATGTGATGAGCCTACAGGAGCATTAGATTATAAAACAGGAAAACAGATTTTAAAATTATTACAAGACACCTGTAGAAAAGAAAGAATGACAGTGTTAATAATTACACATAATACAGCGATTGCACCAATGGCTGATAAAGTAATTTATTTTAAAAATGGCATGGCAGAAAGAGTTGAAATAAACCAAAATCCAACACCAGTTGAAAATATAGAATGGTAAGTCAAAAGTTTTAAAAAAATTGCTGTTTGGTACTGCTAAGGGGGGTGAAATAAATTGAAGAAAGCATTATTAAAAGATAGTCTAAAAGAAATAAAAAATACATATAAAAGATTTATATCAATTTTGTTAATGGCTTTTCTAGGAGTGGGATTTTTTGCTGGCTTAAGAGCGGCTGCACCTGATATGGTAGACACAATAGACGAATTTTATGACAAGCAGAATGTGTATGATATACAAATAATATCAACATTAGGGCTAACAGGAGAAGACATCGAGGAACTATCTAAAATAGAAAATGTAGAAAATGTATATGGAAGTTATGAAACTGATGGAAAGATAAAAATAGAAAATAAGGAGATAATAGCAAAAATTATTACACTTTCAGGAGTAAACAACCCAATACTATTAGAGGGAAGATTACCCCAAAATGCAGAAGAATGCCTAGTAGAAGAAAATTTTCTAAAAGCAAATAATAAAAAAATTGGTGATAAAGTAGTACTAGATATTCAAAAAACAACAAATGATGATGGAGAAGAAATAGATGTCCTAAAAAATAAAGAACTAACAATAACCGGAACAATTAAGAGCCCTTTATATATTTCAAGAGACAGAGGCTCAAGTAATTTAGGTGCAGGGAAAATAGATTATTATATGTATGTAACATCAGATAATATATATCCAACAGATATTTATACAAACATTTATATATCTATAAAAGACGCAAAAAAATATACAACTTCAAGTGAAAAGTATGAAGATTATATCGAAGAAGTAAAACAGGATATAGAACAAATTAAAGAGCAAAGAGAAAATAAAAGACAAGAAGCATTAATTCAAAAAGCTCAAAATAAAGTAAATGAAGCAGAAAACGAATTAAACACACAAAAGTCTGATGGACAATCACAAATAGATGAAGCAACTCAGAAAATAGAAGACGCAAAACTAGAACTTCAAAATGCAGAAGAAGAATTAAACCAAAAAAGTAATGAAACCAACAGACAATTTGCTCAAGCAGAGACCGAAATCCAAAATGCAAAAAATCTATTAATTGAATCTAAGCAAACATTAGAACAAAATGAAAATAATGCTAATCAAAAAATTGAAGAATTAGAAAATCAAAAGATAGAATTACAAAAAAGCTTAAATCAGATTAATTCTGAGTTAGATGAAACAAATAAAAATTATAATTTAATTTTAGAGCTATTAAAAAATGAAGAATTAACAGAAGAACAAAAAGCAATATATGAAGCTCAAAAAACAGAATTAGAAAAACAAATTACAACACTAACCCAAACAAAAGCTGAGATTGAAGAGAAAATAGAAAAAATAGATGCAGGAATATCAAGTATAAAACAAGAACTAGAAACAGCAAAAAGTACTTTAGAAACACAAAATATAGCCCTTACACAAAAAGAAGAGGAGTACAATTCAGCGAAGCAATCAGCTTACAGCCAAATCGAGCAAGCAAGAATTAAAATCGATAATTCAAAACAAGAGATTGCTTCTTCTGAAACAGAATTAAATGAGAAAAAACAAGAATTTGATGAAAAAATAGAAGACGCTGAAGAAAAGTTATTAGATGCAAAAGAAAAAATTTTAGAAATAGAAAAACCAACTTGGTATGTATTAGACAGAAATGGTAATGTAGGCTATGCAAATTTTATACAAGATACAAAGAGTGTAGAAAATATCTCAAATGTGTTCCCAATAGTATTTTTCATAGTTGCAGCACTTATATCTCTAACTTCAATGACAAGAATGGTAGAAGAGCAAAGGTCACAATTAGGTATTTTAAAAGCACTAGGGTATAACAGTTTCCAAATAACTCAAAAATACATAATATATGCAAGTTGTGCTTGTATCATAGGTGGATTTCTTGGCATGTGTGTAGGATTTGTTTTATTACCTAAAATATTATGGTCACTATATGGAATGATGTATCAAATATCAGATAATATATGCATCAGCTTTAACTTTAAATATGGTACAATAGGATTAATTTTAATATGTGTATGTATTTTAGGTGCCACAATTTACACAGTGTGGAAAGAACTTAAAAATGATCCAGCAGTATTAATGAGACCAAAGGCACCTAAATCAGGAAATAGAGTATTCTTAGAAAAAATACAGTTCATATGGAAAAAACTAAATTTTAGCAGCAAAGTAACAGTGAGAAATCTATTTAGATATAAAAAAAGATTTTATATGACAATAATAGGAATACTTGGTTGTACCGCATTAATACTAACAGGTTTTGGAATAAAAGATTCAGTAACTAAAATATTACCAAATCAATTTGAAAAAGTGTTTTGCTATGATATGCAAATAACAATGAAAAATAGTTTATCACTAGAGGAAAAACAAGCTTTTATTGAAGAAATTAACAAAGACAATAGAATAGAAAAAATAGCTGAAGTGTATATGACGTCAGGAGAAGTTGCAAATAATGATAATTTAGAAGAAGTTCAAATAATTATTCCAGAAGAAGAGCAATCATTAGATGAAATTATAAACATAAACAATGTAAAAACACATGAAAAAGTTTCACTAAAAGAAAATCAAATTTGTTTAACAGATAAAGCGGCTCAGCTTTTAGAAGTAAAACAGGGAGACAGTATTATACTAAAAGAAAGTGATGATAAAGAAATAGAAATTAAAATATCAGACATTGTAGAAAATTATGTTAATCACTATGTATTTATGTCTAAAAGTACATATGAAACTCTTTATGAAGAAACATATAATTCAAATGTATTATTAATAAAAAATGTTGAGCTTTCAGATGAAAAAAAGGATGAACTAGCAACTGATATTATCAGCAAAAAAGAGGTAGCAGCATTTACAGATATATCTTCATTTGCTGGAACTATAGGAGATATGATGACATTATTAAATTATGTAGTAATTATATTAATAGTATCTGCTGGATTACTAGCTTTTGTTGTATTATATAATTTAGCAAATGTTAATATAAGTGAAAGAATAAGAGAACTTGCAACTATTAAAGTTTTAGGATTTTATGACAAAGAGGTTTATGATTATGTAACAAGGGAAACAGTCATTTTAACAATAATTGGCATCATATTAGGACTAGGAGCAGGATACTTATTAAATGCTTATATATTAGGAACTTGTGAAATAAATATTTTAAGATTTACTAAAACAATTGATTTTATGAGCTATATATATGCAGCAGGATTAACTATAATTTTTACAGTTATTGTTAATATAGTAACATATTTTTCACTAAAAAGGATTAATATGATAGAAAGCTTAAAAAGTGTCGAATAATGTTTTGGAAAAGGGAATAGTTCTCTTTTCTAATTTTTTTAAAATTTTATTTAAAACCAATATTTAAGAACTTAAAATTTCAAAAAAGAACTGTTTCTTTTTCAACACAAATATGTAACTAAAATGTGAGTATTCGAATAAACTGACGTAAGGAGGAAAAAAGAATGAATATAAAAATTGGAAACACACCATTAATAAAAATCAAATATAAGTACAATAACAAAGAAAATATTATTTATACAAAATTAGAATCTTACAACTTAACTGGAAGTATAAAAGATAGAGTAGCATATTACATAATAAAAAAAGCATACACTGAAGGAAAACTAAAAAAAGGAATGACGATAGTAGAAGCAACCAGCGGAAATACAGGAATTTCACTAGCAGCTATGGGAACTTATTTTGGAAATCCTGTACATATCTTTATGCCTAACTGGGTTAGCAAGGAACGAATAACTTTAATGCAAATGTATAATGCAACAGTAACATTAATTTCAAAAGAACAAGGCGGTTTTAAAAAAATACTTAAAGAAGCAGAAAATTATGCTAGGCAGAATGGGGCATTTTTTAGTAATCAATTTGAAAATAAAAATAATGTATTAGCACATTATGAAACAACTTCAAAGGAAATTATAGAAGATTTAAATGGCGATATATCAGGTTTTGTCTCAGGAATAGGAACTGGAGGAACTTTAATGGGTGTTGCAAAAAGACTAAAACAAATAAATGATAATATAAAAATATATGCTTTAGAGCCAGACAAGATGCCATTGCTATCACAAAATAAAATTTTTGGAAATCATAAAATAGAAGGGATTGGAGATGACTTTATTCCAGCAATTGTTGATAGAACCTTGATAGATAAAATTATACCAGTAAATGATGATGATAGCATAAATATGGCAAGAAAGATTGCATTAAAATTAGGACTAGGAGTAGGAATTTCTTCTGGTGCCAATATGATAGCTTCTGTACTTGCCAAAGAAGAAAATAATGGAAACATAGTAACAGTATTTCCAGATGACAACAAAAAATATATATCTACAGACTTAAGCAAACCTATGGATAATAATGATAAATTTATTTCAAATAAAATAGATATTATAGATTATGAATTTGTATAGAATATAAAATTTTTTTAAATACTTATTGTAAAAAAAAGAAAAATAAGATATCCTTTTTATAAAAGATGCTTAGCAAAAAATAGAAAGGGGAAAAGCTGTGACAACTTATATTGTTAACATAGCTTAAAGTAAAATGAATTATAAAATAGTAAATGGAGCTGTATCATATGGTGCAAATACCATTTTAGAGGAAATAAATTTTGAAATAAAAAATAAAGAAAAAATAGCAATAGTAGGAAGGAATGGAAGCGGAAAGACAACTTTATTAAAGGCTTTAATCGATAATGAACTATTATCTGAAGGAATAGGAACAGAAAAATTCAGTATATATAAAGAAGGAATTCAAACAATAGGATATCTAAAACAAATAGATTTTGAAGATGAATCTATAACTATGTTAGATGAAATTTTAAAAGTTTATAAAGAAATTATTTCTATAGAAAATAAAATGGAAGAATTATCATTAAAAATGCAAGAAGATTCTTCAGAAGAACTGGCCAAGAAATATTTAAAATTACAGCAAACCTATGAACATATGAATGGATATTCATATTCAAAAGAATATGAAACAGTAATAAGCAAATTTGGTTTCTCAAAAGAAGATAAAAAAAAAAAAATCAGTGAATTTTCTGGAGGGCAAAGAACTAAAATTGCATTTATAAAATTATTATTAAGCAAACCAGATTTATTACTTTTAGACGAGCCAACAAATCACTTAGATATTATTGCAATACAATGGCTAGAAAATTATTTGAAAAATTATCCTAAAGCAGTTGTAATAGTTTCACATGATAGAATGTTTATAAATAAAATAGTTGACAAAATATATGAAATTGAATATGGAACAATTACAAAATATTCAGGAAACTATGAGTTTTTTGAAAAGCAAAAAAGAATAAATTATGAGAGAGAATTAAAAGATTTTGAATTTCAACAAAAAGAAATAAAAAGGCTTACTGATATAGCAAACAGATTTAGATATAAGCCAACAAAAGCAAAAATGGCAATGTCAAAATTGAAACAAGTTGAAAGAATGGTAAAAATAGAGGAACCAAATAAATATGATTTAAGAACTTTCAAAACCAATTTTAAACTAAGTAAAGAAACAGGAAACCTTATTTTAAAAACAGAAGATTTAATAATAGGATATAGAAAAAACGAAATAGCTAAAATTAATCTAGAAATATATAAATATCAAAAATTAGCAATAATAGGAGGAAATGGTACAGGTAAATCAACTTTACTAAAAACAATAGTAGGTATGCAAAAACCTATTAGTGGAAAGATAGAATTTGGTCATAATATACAAATAGGTTATTTTGACCAAAAAATGGCTGAAATAGATTCTATTAAAACCGTATTTGATGACTTCAGCGAAATGTTTCCTGAACTTACAGTAACCGAAATAAGAAACTCTTTAGCAGCTTTTATGTTTTATGGAGAGGATGTTTTTAAACAAATAAATATGCTTTCAGGCGGAGAAAAAGTACGACTTGCGCTGTGTAAAATATTAAAAAAAGGACCCAATGTATTAATTTTAGATGAGCCTACAAATCACATGGACATAATAGGAAAAGAAACTTTAGAAAATTTACTAAAAGAATATACAGGAACAATAATATTTGTGTCTCATGATAGATTTTTTATCAAAAAAATAGCAGATTCAATTTTAGCTTTTGAAAAAGGAAAAGTACAATTCTATAAATATGGTTATGATGAATACCTAGAAAAATCACAAAATCTAGTTCCAGAAAAAATAGAAATTAAGAAAAAAGAACATAAAAAAACATACATTAGTCCATTAAAAGAAAAATCAAAACTAGAAAGAGCTTTAAGAAAGATTGAAGAAGATATAAATAACAAAGAAGCAAAAATTTCTGAATTAAAAGAAGAGCTACTTAAAGAAGAAATATATACTGATTACATAATGGTAGGGGAAATTAACTCAAAAATGGAAGCTTTACAAAAAGAAATTGAACAAAATTTAATAAAATGGGAAGAAATTCAAAATAATATTGAAGGATAATTATAATACTTAAGAATAAAATAAAGTTAAGTAAAATAATAATTGAATAAGAGGTAAGGAAAAAATATATGTGTACATGTATTAATTTAAAAACAAAAGACTTTTATTTTGGACGTAATTTAGATTTAGAACATAGGTTTAGGGAAAAAGTAGTAATAACACCTAGGAACTATGAATTTAAATTAAAAAGTAATGGAAAATTTAAAACAAAGTATGCAATAATTGGAATGGCTACAGTTATTAATAATTACCCACTATATGCAGAAGCTTGTAATGAAAAAGGGTTATCTATAGCAGGATTATATTTTCCTGGGAATGCGTTTTATGGAAAAGAGCAAGAAGGGAAAATTAATCTTGCACCATTTGAACTTATTTCATGGGTCTTAGGTAATTTTTCTAATGTGGAAGGATTAAAAAAGAAAATTAAAAATATAAATTTTGTTAACATTTGTTTTACAGAAAACATTCCACTAGCTGATTTACATTGGATGATTTGTGATAAAGATGAGTGTATAGTAATAGAACAGATGAAAGACGGAATAAAAATCTATAACAATACCATAGGGGTTTTAACAAATAACCCTCCTTTTCCATACCATTTAACCAATATAAACAATTATATTAATCTTACTCCAGGTATAGTGAATAATAAATTTTCAGATAAAATTTTACTGAAACCATATGGACAAGGAATGGGAGCAATTGGACTTCCTGGAGACAATTCACCGACATCTAGATTTGTTAGAGCAAGCTTTAATAAATTAAATTCAGTATCTGATAATGATGAAGAAAGTTCAGTTTCTCAATTTTTTCACATATTAGATTCAGTTTCTATGATTAAAGGTTCAACAATAACGGAGGAACAAAAGTATGATATTACTACTTATTCTTGTTGTATAAACACTACAAAAGGAATTTATTATTATAAAACATACAATAATAATCAAATTACTGCAGTAAAAATGAATGACAAAAATATGAATTCTAAAGAGTTAAATATCTTTGAATTAATAGAAAAACAACAAATAAATTATGTGAATTAAATAAAAAAGTATTAATTAGATAAAGAGGAAGTGTTGTTGCAATGGGGAATCCTTGCAAAGTATTAAAAATGATAGAAAAAAATAATTTCTGCAGTTGTAGAAATTATTTTTTTAGTACATTTTTGGTATTTAATTCGAAATAGCCAAAGGAATTTCATATTTTATATTGAAAAAGTGAAAATCCTCTAAAGAGTTTTCTTCCAAACATGCTAAATAAATATCTAATTCATCTAAAGAATTGCAAGATGTTATAACTGCAGGGTGTAAATTATAATTTCCAAATAATTCAAAAGCAAGCCCTAAAGCTTTTAGTTTAGAACCTTTTTCTTTCTCTGTAACAAGTTTATATGCTTCTTTAAATCTTGAAATAGAAGAAACTTTATAATAGCTAATTGGTTTAGTATAAAACTTATTGATAACTTCTTGAAGTGTATGGCAACCTTTTTCATTGTTTTGTAATATATTTTTAATCTCATTTAAATTATATGGAAGAATAACTTTTTTTTGAGTTTCCGAAATTATAAGTGTATTTTCAATAAAACTATTATCTACGCAATTAGATTCTAAAGAGGTAGATTCTGAGCAACTGTTGTTTGTACAAACAACAGTATTATTATTATTAGAAGCTGATTCGACAGTATTATCAAAAGAGTTTATCAAAACCGATTCTATAGTATTGTCAGAAGAGTTTATAGAAACCGATTCCATAGTATTGCTAGATGAGTTTATAGTAATCGATTCTGTAGTATTTCTAGATGAGTCTATAAAAGATAATTTAGTAGAAGAGTTATCTGAAATGCTATATGACTGTGAAAAATCAGTTATAGTAACTTGATATATAAATTTTTCAATTGCTTCTGTATTTGCATAAATACAATTAATATATTCTTTTAAATTATTGTTATAATTTATTAGTTCTTCCTCTAAATTCTCTGCTAAAATATTAATTTTATCTAAACAATCTATTAATTGTTTTAACATATTAATATTTGAGTTAGATTTATTTAAGTAATTTGTTGATTCAGTTAAAAAGAGAAAAGTTTTATCATCTGGAGCAATATTATCTGATAAATTAATATTAGCCATAAAATTTTTTATAATTATTAAAATTTGTTTGTTTAAATTGTTTTGAATATCTAATTTAGATGTTAAAGAGATTTTTTCTAATTCTATTGACCTGTTAATATTTCCCATATCTGAAAAGTTTATCATTTGTAACCTCCTAAAAAATTTATTTTATTATAACATTGAGAAAATAAAAAGTAAATGAAAAAGTGTCTAAAAAATAAAAAACTTTAAGTTTAAAAGTAAATTCCAGATTTGTCCTAAAACTGGAATTTAGTCTTGGAATGAAATTCCAGCAATCTGGA
>CALXZT010000040.1 GCA_944393315.1 uncultured Clostridia bacterium | reverse complement strand
TAGTGTCTGAACTTTCAGGCACTATTTTTTGTAGAGCAGAATTTTAAAGAAAATTGATTGATATTTGTATCAATCGTCAAGAGAGCCAAAAAAGTTGTAGATAACTACTTCGTTGGCACCAATGACGTTTCTGTTCAAACTAAATTGAATAGTTAGATACAAATATCATTCAGAAATGGATGGCATTTTTTGGCGAAAATATTAAAGAATTATATTAAATAGCCATATTTTTTGTTCTACTTATGAATTTAAAATAGAAGATCTTTTATATAAAAACATACTCAATGATAATTTAAATAAAAAAATAAAATCAAAAATTCTATTGAATAAAATCAAAAAAACAATTATAATGATAACGTACAAAAGTAAAGAAAGAGAGGATAAAAAAATGGCAGCAGCAAAAGGAAAAAGTGGATGGATTTTAGTAGTATTAATATTAGCAGGACTAGTAATAGGAGGTTTATTAGGACAATTAGCGACAAAAGTAGACTTTTTATGGTGGTTAGGATATTCACAAACATTTGGACTTACAACACCATTAGAACTAGATTTAAGCGTGATTCAGTTAACATTTGCCATATCATTTAAAATAAGTGTATCAAGCATTATAGGCATGATAATAGGAATATTAATATATAAAATGATATAAATTATTTACAAAAGTTAAAAAGTGAGACTTTTAAGAGGTGTCTCACTTTTTTGAAACAATAAAACAAAACGAAAGGGAAAAGCTATGAAATTACGAATCATATATGGAACTGCAGGAACTGGAAAAAGTGAATATTGCTTTAAAAAAGCGGCAGAAAACTGTAGTAAAATTAATAGCAATGAATTTTGTAAAAATGATACTAATCAAGCAATAAATACAGTAATCATCACTCCAGAGCAATTCTCGTTTACAGCAGAAACAAGATTAATGCAAAATATTTATGACATTACAAAATCAAAAGCAGTCTTAAATGCAGAAGTAATCACATTTAATAGAATGGCATATAGAGTATTAAATGAAGTTTTAGGAACAGCAAGCGCAAAAACAAATTTAACAAAATGTGGAAAAGCAATGTTAGTATTTAGTATATTAGACAAGCAAAAATCTAAATTAAAATTTTTAGGTAAAAGTACAGACAACATAGATTTAAGTGTAAATGCAATAAATGAATTTAAACAACATGGCATAACAATAGAAACCTTAAAACAAGAGATAGAGAAAACAGAAGAAAAATACCTAAAATATAAATTAGAAGACATGAATTTAATATATAGAAGCTTTGAAGAACAAATTCAAGAAAAATACATTGATGAAACAGATTTATTAAGCCTACTTGCAGAAAATTTAGACAAAACAAATATGTTTAAAGATACAATATTTTACATAGACGAATTTTCTGGATTCACAAAACAAGAATATGACATAATAAAAAAAATAGTACAAATAGGCAGAGAAGTAAATATAACAATTTGTTCAGATAGTTTATTTACAGTAACAAACCCAGAAAAAGACATATATTATTCAAATAAAATAACCATAAAAAAACTATTAAAAATAGCAGAAGAACTAAACCTAGTACCAGAAGAAATATGTTTAGAAAATGCATATAGATTTAAAACAGAAGAATTAAAATTTTTACAAAAAAACTTATACACAAAAGGCTACAATAAATCCACAAAATATGAAGAAAATGTGGAAAACATACAGCTATTTTTAGCAAGAAATCAATATTCAGAAGTAGAAAATATTGCAAAAAACATAATAAAATTAGTTAGAGATAAAAATTATAAATACAAAGAAATATCTGTGATTACTAAAAACATAGAAGAATATTCAAACATAGTAAGAGCAATATTTTCAAAATATAAAATACCAGTGTTTATAGATCAAAAAAGAGAATTAAATCAAAATATATTTATACAATATGTATTATCAATCTTAGAAATATATATTAAAAATTGGTCTTATGAAGCTGTATTCAACTACATAAAAACAGCATTTTTGCCATTTGATGAAACAGAAATATTCAAGCTAGAAAATTACTGTATAAAGTGGGGAATAAAGCAAAACAAATGGAAAAAAGACTTTAATTTAACAGCAGAAGAAAACAAAAAAGAAGAAGTTGAAAGGTTAAATGAAATAAGAAAGCAAATAGTAAATCCAATATTAGAACTAAAAGAAAAAATAGATAAAGAAAAAACAGCCTCAGCAATTTCAAAAAACTTATATGAATTTTTAATAAGTCAAAAAATAGAAGAAAAACTCGAAGAAAAAATGAACAGCCTAGAGATAAAGGGATTAATTGACTTAAAAAATGAATATAAAGCTAGTTACCAAGTACTTATTGACATATTAGACGAAATAAATTTAGTATTTGGAGAAGATAAAATCAGTTTAGAAAAATATCTACAGATTTTAAAGGTAGGTCTTCAAAATAGTGGGCTAGGAAAGATTCCGGGAACACAAGACCAAGTAATATTAGGAGATATAGACAGATCTAGAAGTCATAAAGCAAGAGCAGTATTTATTTTAGGAATAAATGACGGAGTATTTCCAAGTGTAAATAAAAACGAAGGATTCTTAAATGATAATGATAGAGAAATTCTAAAAAATCATGGAATAGAACTCGCAAAAGGAACAATTGAAAAACTATATGAAGACAATTTCAATATTTATAAAGCCTTTACAACAGCAGAGGAAAAATTATACCTTTCTTATGTTTCAAGTGATACGGAAGGAAAAGCACAAAGACCTTCAAGCCTAATTACGAAAATAAAAAAACTATTTCCAAACATTACTGAAGAAAGTGATGTAATAAATGAAAAACATGAAATACTAACAGAAGAAACCACATATGAAGAATTAATAAAAAATATAGACCAATTAAAACAAAAAGAAATTGATGCAATATGGTATGATGTTTATAAATACTATCAAAATAATGATAATTGGAGGGAAAAACTAAAAGCAAATTTAGAAGGTTTAAAATATACAAACTTACCACAAAATATCAATAAAGAAAATCTTCAAAAATTATATGGAAATACTCTAAAAGCAAGTATTTCTAAATTAGAAACTTATAAAAAATGTGCTTTTTCATATTATCTAAAATATGGCTTAAAACTAAAACCAAAAGAAGAGTTAAAAATACAAAGTATAAACACAGGAAGTTTTATGCATGAAGTAATAGATGAATTTTTTGAAACAATAAAACAAAAAGGAAAAGATTTGCAAGACTTTTCAAATCATGGAGAAACAGAAGAAAAACAATCAAAAGATGAAGAAATAAAACAAATAATTAACCAAATTATAGAGGAAAAGCTAAAAGAAAACAAAAATTATGTATTTACTTCTAGCAAAAAATATAAATTACTAGTAGAAAGACTTAAAAGAATCATATATAAAGCATTAAAATATATAATTGAAACTTTATTACAAAGTGAATTTGAAATTGCAGGAACAGAAATTGAATTTGCAAATGATGGAGAATATAAACCAATAACTTTAAATTTAGAAAATGGCAAAAGAGTAGAAATAATTGGGAAAATAGACAGAATGGATATTGGACAAAATGAAGATGGAAAATATTTAAGAATAATAGATTATAAATCTTCAGCAAAAGATATAGATTTAAACGAGGTATATGCCGGACTTCAAATTCAGCTTTTAACATATATGGGTGCGATTTGCAAAGAAAAGGACTTAATACCAGCAGGAATATTATATTTTTCACTATTAGAGCCAATAGTAAAATCAGACAAAAAGTTAAATCAAGAAGAAATAGAAGAAAAAATAAGAGAAAGCTTTAGAATGAAAGGCCTGATTTTAGCAGACATAAAAGTAGTAAAAATGCAGGATAAAAATCTAGCCCATGGGCAATCTAAATTAATACCAGCATATATAGACAAATCAGGAAATTTAAGCCCAAAAAGAACCAAAGGGTTGTCAAGAGAACAATTTGAAGTCCTTCAAAAATATATTTATCAAACAATAAAAGAAATCTCAAATGAAATATTAGAGGGAAATATTAAATTAAAACCATATAATAAAAATGGTGTTACTCCATGTGAATATTGTGAATACAAACAAATTTGCAACTTCAATCCAAGCTTATACAAAAATGAGTTTAATTACATAGCAAAAAAAGACAAAGAGGAAATTCTTGAAGCCATGAAACAAAAGTTAAAAAATAAAAACTCTAAAATATAATTTACATTTGCGGAAAATGCATATATTTAGCACATTAATAAAAGAAAGGAAAAATAATGAAAGATTTATCTAATGAAAATGTAATTCATATAAAAAAAGATGGAGTTGAATATATACAATTTAAAAAATTGCTAGATTACAATGATAAAATATTACATGCCTATACAATAGGAATAGAAAAAAACTACAGAAGACTAACTCAAAGTAATGATGAAATTCAAAAAAAGCAAACACAAGAAAATTATAAAAAATTATGTGATGTAATTGGCATAGATTACAAAAAATTAGTATATAGTAATCAGCTTCATACAGATAAAGTAGAAGATATAAAAGACATAAAAGATTTTGCACAAGAAAAAAAAGGAGTAGATGGTTTGTGCACTAATAAAGAAGGCATTACATTAGCAACTGTAAATGCGGATTGTATATTGTTTTTCTTTTATGATCCAGTAAAAAATGTGATTGCAAATACACATTCCGGCTGGAAGGGAACTCTACAAAGGATATCATTAAAAACGGTCCAAAAAATGCAAGAAAAATATGGATGTAATACAAAAGATATAATTTGTTGTATAAATCCATCTATAAGAAAATGCCATTTCGAAGTAGAAAAAGATGTAAAAGATTTATATGAAAATGAATTTCAAGATATAGAAGACATAAATGAAATCATAGAAGAAAAAATTCCAAACAAAAAATGGAACATAGATACAGTATTAATAAATAAAATTATATTAAATAAAATCGGAATTTTAGAAGAGAACATTATCGATTCCGGAATATGTACAGTATGTAACAAAGAGCAGATACATTCTTATAGAGTGCAAAAAGAAGGATATGGAGTAGAAACAGCAGTAATTGGTTTAAAAAATAAAAATTAGAGGAAAAAGATTAAAAGATGGAAAACTTAAAAAAAGTAAAAGAAGTATTTAGTGATTATGAAACACAAAGCAATATACAAAAAGCAAATATTGAAAAAATGAATTTAATAAAAAAATCAAACATACTAGAAATCACATTGCAATCAGAAGAATATTTAGAAATAAAAGAAATCTGGTATTTTGAAAGCTTCTTAATAAAAAGATTTCAATTTTCTCAAGTAAATATAATAATAAAATACAGTGAAAATGTAGAAATAAACAGTATTGAAAAAGAATGGAAAAATTTAATCTGTTATATGACACACAAATATCCATTAATGAAACCAATGCTATTATTAAAAAGCATTATCGAAATAAAAGATAATGTTATAAATGTAAACATGCATATTAGAGGAGCAGATTTCTTAAAAGCTAGAAAATTAGATAAAGAGCTAGAGAAAGTGATTAGAAACATATTTGGAAAAACATATAAAGTAGAATTATATGAGAAAATATCTACAGATGAAGTAAATGAAATAGAGCGTGAAAACAAAAAAATTCTTGAAGAAGCGGTTGAACATGCAAAAATGTTAGCAAAAATTCCTGAGCAACACCATGAGAAAGACTCCACATATCAACAACAAGAAGCAGAGTTTAACCAAGCATCAAGCAGTATTCCTTTACCAGAAGAATCAAGCTATATGCCAGAGGAAATGCCTTTTGACATAGATGAATCAATAGAAGAAAACTATATAATGGGAAAACCTTCAAAAGCTAAAGAAAAGCAGATAGAAATAAAAGAGATAAATGCCGAAAGTGGAAGAATAACAATTGAAGGAAGAATTATAAGTTGTGAATGTAAAGAAACAAAATCAGGAAAAGGAATGCTTGTATTTGAAATATATGATGGAACTGGTTTAATTACCTGTAAATCATTTGCAAAAGATCTGCAAGAAGGTAATAATATTTGCAAAAAAATCAAAGAAGCAAAAGCAATTAAAGCAACAGGAAAAGCAGGACTAGATACATATGCTGGAGACGTAACCATTATAGCAAACATAATTATTACAACACGGAAAAGAAGTGCCAGAAATGCCAGAGGAAGCAGATGAAGATACACCTTTAATATTAGGCAAAAATCCAGACATACAAGAGCCACTTGTAAAAATAAAAGATCTAAATGTAGATGATGGAAAAGTTTGCCTAGATGGTGAAGTAATATTTATGGAAGACAAGGAACTAAAATTAGGAAAAACACTATTAAGTTTTGATTTATATGATGGAACCAGTACACTAACATGTAAAGCATTTTTAGAAAAAAATAATGCAAAAAAAATTATAGGAAAAATAAAAAAAGCAAAAGGAATAAAAATCTCAGGAACAGCACAAATGGATCAATTCTCAAGTGAATTAACAGTTATGGCAAACACAATAGTAGAAAGTTCAGGAATAAAAAAAGTAAAAAGGCAAGACCTAGCAGAAGAAAAAAGGGTAGAGCTACACATGCATACGCAAATGAGTCAAATGGATGCAATGACTTCAGCTACAGACTTAATTAAAAGAGCAATGAGTTGGGGAATGAAATCAATTGCAATAACAGACCATGGAGTTGTACAAGCTTTTCCAGAGGCACATAAGTTATTAGGAAGAGAGAATCCAGACATGAAGGTAATATATGGGGTTGAAGCATATTTAGCACCTGATAAAGAATCATCAGTAACTAATCCAAAAGGGCAAAAAATAGATACTACATATTGTGTACTAGATTTAGAAACAACAGGATTTTCACCACGTACAGAAAAAATAACAGAAATAGGGATAATGAAAATAAAAGATGGTAAAGTTTTAGAAGAATTTAGCTGTTTTGTAAATCCTGAGAAGCCAATACCACAAAGAGTGGTAGAGGTTACAAATATAACAGATGAAATGGTAAAAGATGCAGAAACAATAGAAAAAGTATTTCCTAAAATGTTAGAATTTATAAAAGGAACAGTATTAGTTGCACACAATGCAAAATTTGATATAGGATTCTTAAAATATGTTGCAAAAGATTTAGGCTATGAATTTGATTTTACATATATTGATACATTAAGTTTAGCAAAAGATGTTTTTCCACACTTAAAAAAATACAAATTAGGAAAAATTGCAGACGAGCTTGGAATTAAGGTAGAAGTGGCACATAGAGCATTAGATGATGTTGATACAACAGTAAAAGTATTTAAGGTAATGCTAGAAAAAATAAAAGAAAAAGGCATAGAATTTGTTCAAGACATAGACCAATACAGTGGGGATGCTGATTCAAAAAAAGAAGAATACAAAAAGCTAAACACATATCATGCTATAATTCTAGCTCAGAATTATGTAGGTTTAAAGAATCTATATAAATTGGTATCATATTCGCATTTGCACTATTTTTATAAAAAGCCACGTATATTAAAAAGCTTATATAAAAAATATTCAGAAGGACTAATTCTAGGAAGTGCATGCAGTGAGGGAGAGTTATATCAGGCAATTTTACTTGGAAAAGCAGATGATGAAATAGAAGAAATTGCAAAAGATTATGACTATTTAGAGATTCAACCAATAGGAAACAATGAGTATTTAGTAAGAAATGAGCAGGTACCAAATAGAGAATACCTAAAAGAAATAAATAAAAAAATAGTAGAACTTGGAGAAAAGCTAAATAAGCCAGTAGTAGCAACATGTGATGTACACTTTATGGATCCACAAGACGAAATTTATAGAAGAATATTAGAAGCAGGTCAAGGATACAAAGATGCAGATAATCAAGCACCATTATACTTAAGAACAACAGAGGAGATGTTAGAGGAATTTAGCTATTTAGGAAAAGAAAAGGCATATGAAGTAGTAGTAACAAATACCAATAAAATAGCAGACATGTGTGAAAGAATAAGCCCTATATCACCTGAAAAATGTCCTCCTCACATACCAGGTTGTGAGCAAACAATAAAAGATATCGCATATTCAAAAGCCCATGAATTATATGGAGAAGAATTGCCAGAAATAGTACAAAGCAGATTAGACAAAGAGTTAGATTCAATTATTAAAAATGGTTTTTCTGTAATGTATATTATTGCACAAAAACTAGTATGGAAATCAAACGAAGATGGATACATAGTGGGTTCAAGGGGCTCAGTTGGTTCATCATTTGTAGCAAATATGACAGGTATAACAGAAGTAAATTCTCTGCAACCACATTATAGATGCCCTAATTGTAAATTTTCAGATTTTACAGATTACGGGGTAAAAAATGGATTTGACTTACCAGATAAAGACTGTCCAAAATGTGGACATCCATTAGCAAAAGACGGAATGGACATACCATTTGAAACTTTCTTAGGCTTTAATGGAGATAAAGAGCCAGATATAGATTTAAATTTCTCAGGAGAATATCAAGCAAAAGCACATAAATACACAGAAGTAATATTTGGAAAAGGAACAACCTTCAAAGCTGGAACAGTAGGTACAGTTGCAGACAAAACAGCTTTTGGTTATGTAAAAAAATATTTTGAAGAAAGACACATACCAGTAGCAAAAGCTGAAATAACTAGACTTTCAGCAGGATGTACTGGAATAAAAAGAACAACAGGGCAACATCCAGGAGGAATTATAGTAGTTCCAAAAGGAAGAGAAATATATGAATTTACACCAGTGCAACACCCAGCAGATGATCCAAATTCAGATATAATAACAACACATTTTGATTATCACTCAATAGATCAAAATTTATTGAAATTAGATATACTAGGACATGACGATCCAACAGTTATAAGAATGTTACAAGACTTAACAGGAATAGATCCAACAAAAGTACCTTTAGATGATAAAGAAACAATGTCAATATTTAGTTCAACAAAAGCATTAGGTGTAACACCAGAACAAATACATTCAGAAGTAGGAAGTTTTGGAATACCGGAATTTGGAACAAAATTCGTAAGAGGAATGCTTGTTGATACAAAGCCTACCACATTTGATGAATTAATACGTATTTCTGGATTATCACATGGTACAGACGTATGGCTTGGAAATGCACAAAGTTTAATTGAAGAAGGAACAGTTACATTAAATGAAGCAATATGCTGTAGAGATGATATAATGATATATTTAATGAAACAAGGGTTAGAGCCAAATCCTGCATTTAAGATAATGGAAACAGTACGTAAAGGAAAAGCGTTAAAAGATCCAGCAAAATGGGAACAATATAAAGAAATGATGAGGGCTAAAAATGTCCCAGAATGGTATATAAAATCATGTGAGAAAATAAAATACATGTTTCCAAAAGCACATGCAGCAGCATACGTAACAAATGCATTTAGAATTGCCTGGTTCAAAGTTCATCAGCCATTGGCATATTATGCAGCTTATTTTACAATAAGAGCAAAAGCATTTGACAGTGAATATATGATTTTTGGAAAAGAAAAAGTCAAAAATAAGATGAAGGAAATAGATTTATTAGGAAATGCGGCTACTCAAAAAGATAAAGATATGTATGACGATTTAGAAATAGTACTTGAGATGTATGAGAGAGGATTTAAATTTTTGCCAATTGATCTTTATAAATCACACTCAACAAAATTTAAGATAGAGGATGGTGCAATAAGACCACCGATTAATAGTATTCCTGGTCTGGGAACTGTCGCAGCAGAAGGAATTGAGGAGGCAAAAAAGGATGGAGCTTTTATGTCAGTAGATGATATGAGAATTCGATCTAAAATAGGAAGCTCAGTAATTGAATTATTAGACAAATTTGGCTGTTTAAAGGGAATGCCTCAAAGTAATCAGTTAAGTTTGTTTGGATAATTTAGATAAAATCTGTATGAACATTGTGGACTAACTAATCTTTTAGACAGATTTATAATATTAAGTAAATTATTGTAAAAATGGAGGTCAGTATGGCAGATATATTTACTCTTAAAAATATAATAATATATTTAATTGCTATAAATGTAATAGGATTTTTAGCAATGGGAATAGATAAAAGAAAGGCACAAAAAGGAGCTTGGAGAATAAAGGAAAGTACATTATTTTTGATAACTGTATTAGGAGGAGGACTAGGAACGATTTTGGGAATGTATACGTTCAGGCACAAAACCCAAAAGTTAGCATTTACTATTGGAATGCCAGCAATACTAATACTAGAAATAGCAACAGTTATATATTTTAAGGTATTTTTTTAAATAATTTAGATTATTACACATAAAGAGTTATCAGTCATTTAGCTGGTAACTTTTTTCATGATGTGAGATAGTAAAAACATAGTAAGTGCTATGCTCTACTGATTGGAATTTAAAAAAGTTAAAAATTTTTAGAATAGAAATTAAGAAGGTCTAATTTTAGCCCAACTATCTGTTTATGTAAATCATAATAAGTACACATAATAATTTGCGACAAATGGAAATAAATGGAAATAAAATTATCAACAAACATTTGTGAACAAATTGTGAAGAAAATGTGGCTTATTATAGTTATTCACAGACTTTTCCACATTATCCACAGTAGATGTGGAAAACTTTATAAAAAATGTAAACAAGAAATAGGGTACATAAAAAAATGAATTATACATAAAAATTTCACAACTTAATTAATAAAAAATATAATATAGAAAGGAAGGATTGTAAATGTTTAACATGTTTAGAAAAAATGCAGGAGTTAGAAATCTCTCTAGAAGATGTGTGTGCCCTAGACAAAATGGCAAAGGACTACAATGCAAATGTACTAGAGAGATATTAGATATAAAGCAAATCACATATGACGAATTACTTAAAAAGACAAAAGAAGGAGCAATATTAATAGATACTAGGACAAAACAGGAATTTTTAGAAGGTCATTTAGATGGCGCTATTTTAATGCCATATTATGAGATTTCTAGAAGAATAGAAAATATAATTCCAAATAAAGATCAAATAATTATTGTTTACTGTCAAAATGGAGGGAGGTCTATCAAGGCAAGCGAAATTTTAATAAGACTAGGATATGTCAATGTATATAATTTAAAAGATGGTATTGAAGGAATAAAATAAAAATAGTATATAAAAAATTATATTATTAGTCTTTATATTACTTTAAATCCTTCTCCAAATAATCATTAAATGTATTGCTTATCCTATATTTAATAAAATTAAGAGAATAACTTATAGTTTTATTAAAAAACAATAAACAAGAGTATAGATTTTCAAGAATATTATCAATATCTTGTGTACTAGATTTATTTATAAGAGCTATAAGTTGATCTATATATTTGCAAATTTCTACTTCTTTATCTGAGGTAGAAAAAACTATACCTGTTTCATCAAAATCTAAGAGCATTATTAGGTCATGTAAGATGACCTTCACATTTTTTAAAGCAGATTTAAATTCTTCGAGCTTAGATTTTTCTTGATATAAATGAATGTAGTTTTCAGTATATTCTCCTGTTTGTAATAAGGCCATCAGTTTATCAAAAACTTCATTTATTGAATTATTATTAGGATCGTTAAATATTTTGGTCCTAATTTCAAAGTATTTTTTGGCATCATCCAAATTATAATAAAAATATTTATGATAAGGTTCAAAATCAGGAAAATCATCAAAAGTACCATTATAAAAATTTACTCGAACTGGGTTTATATCTTCTGTAAATTTTAATACAAAAGAATATTCTGTATTAAAAAATGACTTAACACGTTTATAAAGAGACAATAATTCCAAAAAATCAGAGTCAAAAGATTTTATAAAATTATCAAGCATAAGTAAATTCTTTGAGTCAGAAGATTTTAGTGATTTGATAAAACTAATGGTATCACCTGAAAGTCCTAATGAATTGACAATAGACATAGTATCAGCATTTGGTGTAGGATCAGAAATTAATCCTAGCAAATAGTCAGATGAAACGTTTAGTTTAATAGCAATAGCTTTTAGCTGATAGTCTTTTAAAAATCTTCCGCTTACTTCATTTTCAATAGCGGTATAATTTGGCCTTGGCATCCCTATAAGATTAGATATATTATTTTGACTAAGTTCTAATTTAGTTCTACATTGGGCAATTCTTAGCCCCAAACCTTCAACATTCTTTGATACATCGTTCATTGAATTTCTCCTTAATATTAATATTTTGATACCACATCAAAAAGATGCATAAAAACTTGCTAACAAAAGTCAATAGTTTTTTATAAAATTTTTTTAATTATTTTAAAAAGAAATTTAAATATGAC
>CALXZT010000039.1 GCA_944393315.1 uncultured Clostridia bacterium | reverse complement strand
ATAAAGCAAGTTTATGCAGAATTTTTAGAAAAACCAGGAGGAGAAAAATCCCACAAATACTTACATACACATTATACGCCAAAAGAAAAATACAACATATAATTTAAGTTTTATTATTTTTCAAAAAAGATTAAAAAATATAAGAGAGTTATTTATAATAATAATTTTATAACTAAAATTTAAAAAAGTACCAAAAGCTAATAATCCTAAATAAAAAAGGATTAAAGCTTTGGTATTTTTTTAAAATCAAATAAAATTTTCTATTATAAAATTTAAAATATAGAAAAAAATTTATAAAAAAAATAAAAAAAATTTAAAAAACACTTGCAAAATACAGAAACTTATATTAAAATTTAATCGAAGTGGAGAAAAGTGGTACAAAGTGGTAAAAAAGTGGAAGGAGGAAAAAACAATTGCTAATTGGTGAATATGAGCATTCTCTAGATGTTAAAGGCAGATTGATAATGCCAGCCAAATTAAGAGCAGACATTGGAGACACATTTATCGTAACAAAAGGTTTAGATGGATGTTTATTTGCATTTTCACAAAATGAGTGGTTGAATTTTGAAACAAAGCTAAAAGCTTTACCTCTATCAGACAAAAATGCTAGAAACTTTGTAAGGTTTTTCCTTTCAGGAGCAACAGAATGTGAAATAGACAAGCAGGGCAGATTTTTAATTCCAACAAATTTAAGAGAAGCAGCTAATTTAAGTAAAGAAACTGTAATTATAGGAGTTGGAACAAGAATTGAAATTTGGGATAAAGAAAAATGGGCAAAATGTGATGAAGAAATTTCAGCTGATGAAATTGCTGAAAATATGACAATGCTTGGTATATAGCTTGCAAAAGTTTATATAAAATACAAAAGATAAAAATCAAAAAACAAAAGACAAATTTACTAAAGAAAAAATAACCAAAAGAAAATTCACAAAAGATAAAAAAGAAAATTTACAAAAGACAAAATACAAATGATAAAAACAAAAGATAAAGTTACTAAAGATAAAACATAGAACAACCAAAAGATAAATTTGAACAAAAGAAAAAAAATCACAAAAGAAAAAGTATTTTCTGTACAAAAGAAAATATACAAAAGATTTCAAACATACAAAAGTAGTTAAAGTATTCAAAAGATGGCTTACTAAAGACATTTTAAAGTACTAAAGAAGTAATATAAATACCCAAAATTGGCAACTGGTAAATCTCAAAAATAACCCAGTTGCCATAAAAAAATAATAGGAGATATAATGTTTCCTATTAATTATCATATTTAAATTCAGTATTATAAAAATTTTAAGAGCTATAATATTAGAATAAATAGAGGTGGAACTTTGGAATTTAAGCATAAACCAGTTTTACTAAAAGAAACAATTGAAGGACTTAATATTCGAAAAGGATGTACATATGTTGATGGAACACTTGGAGGAGCAGGTCATAGCAAAAAAATCTTAGAAAAACTTGAAAATACAGGGATGCTAATAGGAATAGACAGAGATGAAGAAGCATTAATAGCTGCTAAACAAAACCTAAAAGATTTCAAAAATGTATGTTATGTTCATGGAAACCATGATGAAATAAAGCAAATCTTTCAAGAATATAATTTTCAAAAAGTGGATGGAATATTATTAGATTTAGGAGTTTCCTCTTATCAGCTAGATGAAAAATCCAGAGGCTTTAGCTATATAGGAAATAATAAATTAGATATGAGAATGGATAAAGCTCAAAAACTTACAGCAAAAGAAGTAATAAATAAATACTCAGAGCAAGAATTAGCAAGAATAATATTTGATTATGGAGAAGAAAGATTTTCAAGAAAAATAGCATATAACATATGTAAGGCAAGAAAAGAAAAAGAAATATCTACAACAGGAGAATTAGTAGAAATAATTGAAAAGTCAATACCGAGATTTACTAAAAATGAAGGACATCCTGCAAAAAGAACATTTCAAGCTATAAGAATAGAAGTAAATAATGAAATAGAACCATTATACAATACAATTATTGATTGTATTGAACTTTTAAAACCAAAAGGAAGATTGTGTGTAATAACTTTTCATTCTTTAGAAGATAGAGCGGTAAAAAAAGCTTTAGAACAAGCTGAAGGAAAATGTACATGTCCAAAAGATTTACCATATTGTGTTTGTGGGGCAAAATCCTTGGGAAAAATAATAAATAAAAAGCCAATTATAGCAACAAAAGAAGAGCAATTAGAAAATTCAAGATCAAAAAGTGCAAAACTAAGAATCTTTGAAAAAGATAAATAGGAGGTGAAAATATGGCAAGATATCAATATGAAACAAGCCCTAGAAAATTAGAACCTAGATATAAAAACACACCAAATACTAAAAACAAAAAAAAGAAATTAGAAGTAGTAAAAAATGAATCAAGGAAAAAACAAGAAATATCAAAAAAAGAAAAGGCAAGAAGAAGAAGTCAAATATGTTCAGTACTTGTCATATTTGCACTATTAGTAGTCATTAGCTATAGAAATTCATTAATTACAGAAGAATTTAAGGCTATACAAAGTCTAAAAAGTGATTTATCAAACATAGAAAAAGAAAATAAGCAACTAGAAGTTAGTATAGAAGGAAGTTTAAATCTAAACAAAATTGAGAAGATTGCATCAGAGCAATTAGGAATGCAAAAGCAAACAGTGGACCAAACCATATATACAGAACTGCCAAAAGAAGATTATGTGGAATCAGGAATAGAAGAGGAAGGTGAAGAAAATCAAAGTTGGTTCCAAAAAATTTTGAATATATTTAAATAAACCATTTCAGAATTGTATAAATTCATCGAAATGGTTTATTTTATGCAAATAAGTATAAAATTATTAAATTAAACTCGTAACTTCTTGATTATTTTAATTTCATTATATAATTTATCAATCATACCTTTTCTCATAATATAAGCTTCAGTATATTCATCAGACATAGCATCATAATTTTCCAAAGTTTCCCCTTTTTTTAACAAAGCTTTAATTCCTTCTAAATAGTAATTTTTATCTTTTTCTTTCTTAGCAGCATTCATCTTTTCTTTGTATTTATCAATCTGTTTAAATCTAGCCAATTCAGCCTTTAATTCTTCAACATAATCTTGAGTAAAGGCAATTTCTAGATAAATATCATCTAAAACTACTTTTAATAATTTTTTAACAACAAATTTATTTAGTCTTCCGACGTTTTCGTGAACATCAGAACTAGAACGTTTAATAGGTTTAGTATCCTCAATCATTAATTTTATAGCTTCAGAAATATCGATGTGAGATTTATATTGTCTTTTACTAACAAGAGCATCAAATTGATCAGCAACACTAACAATTTGTGCTTCCATAGGAATTTCTTTTAAAGTTAAACCTTTAGGATAACCAGAGCCATTTAAAGCTTCATGATGGCTTAATGCAACAGTTGCATAAGGACGTAACTTTAAATCCTTCATACACAAATTATATCCATGTATAGTATGTTTCTTCATTATTTCATATTCTTCAGGAGTAAGTGCACTAGGTTTTTGTAAAATTTCAAAAGGAATAAAAAGTTTACCAATATCATGAAGATAAGCACTAATTGTACAGTATACTGTAAATTTTTTACTACAATGCATATATTCACATAAACGGCAGGTAATACTAGCCACATTTTCTGAATGCTTTCTAGTATAAACATCTAAAGTATCTAATAAATTAAGCTGATATCTAATAGCTTTATCCAAGTTATAAGACTTTAAACTTGTCATATCATAAAAATCAAATTTCTTTTGTTCCATAAGTAATCTCCTCTATCTATTTATTTAATAATAACATTTACCACAAAAAAGTGCAAGATATTTTATAACACAATGCCAAATAATTTAAAAACAGACAAAAAAGTTAAATCCTAAGGGAATTATGTAGTAGAAAGTGTCGATAAATGTCGACGAAAAAAGCTTTACAAACATTAAAAAATATAGTACTATAGAAACATACAAATTACATATAAAAGTTTTTTATTCAAAAATTCTTATAATATAGTTCCTATATTATAAGAAATTACAATCTCTATTAATTTTTAGGTCTCGTTGATTCATTTAGAGACTCAAAAGGACAATAAAAATTTTTTTCTTGTCATTAAATCCATAAATGATTAAAAAGCAAATAAAAGGAGGTGGTAAATGTATAAAAAGTACCTTAAATTTCTTGTGCCTATTCTAGCACTTATTATAATTTTTACAATAAATATAATTGGAAATATGCAAGAAACAAACAAAGAAAAAACAATAGAAGAAAATGAAAAAAAACTATATAGTAATACACAAGAAAGAAATGAAGTCTCAATTAATAATAGCAATTTTATTGAAAAGGAAGAAATCAAAAATTGGAAAATTGAAATCCCAGAAATATCATTAATAGCAGATATTTCTGAAGGAACAGATGAAGAAACTTTAAATAAATATGTAGGACATTTTTCATCAACACCAAAAACAGAAGGAAATGTAGGACTAGCAGCTCATAACAGAGGTTATCCAATAAACTATTTTGCAAAATTAAAAGAACTAAAAGGAGGTGAAGAAATAATATACACATATGGTAACATTACTAAGACATATGTGGTAATTCAGAACATATTAATTAGAGACATTGATTGGAGCTATTTAGAAAATTCAAATGAAAACAAAATAACATTAATAACATGTGTAGAAAATGAACCAGCTTATAGAAGGTGTGTTCAAGCAATAGAAAAGGAGGAAAAGTAATTTGAAAAAAACACTAAAAAAACTAATAAAAATAATAGTAATAATAATGTTATTAATAGCAATGGACTTATCATTAATTTTAAACTGTGTACAAGCAGTTAATGTTACAAAAGAAAAAGTTTATGAAATAGGATATTGCGACAAAGTGCTAAAATACAAAGGAATAGAAAGAGGAGCAGTATATGTTGTTTATGAAGAAAATGGAGAACAATATCCTGCATATTGTATAAACCCTGAAAGAATAGGAGTAGGAGAGACAGATAGTTATGAGGTTAGTTTAGAAGGATATATAACAGACGTAATATTATGGAGAATCATAACAAACGGATATCCTTATAAAACAGTAGAAGCTTTAGGAGTAGCAAATGAAAAAGAAGCATATTTAGCAACAAAGCAAGCAATATATTGTTACTTAGACAATCGTAACATAGAGGAATATTCAGGAATAGGGGAAGCAGGAGAAAGAACATTAAGAGCATTAAAACAAATTTGGAATAATGCACAAAATTCTTCAGAAACTAAAATATCAAATACAGTAGATATAATCCCAGTGGATTCCGAATGGAAACAAGATAATTTAAATTCCCAATATATATCTAAAACTTATAAAATAAAAGCACCAGCACCAATAGTAGATTATAAAATAGAAATTGAAGGAGAAAATCTTCCAAACGGTTTAGTAGTTACAACTACAAGTAATGATATTCAAAAAATATTTTCACCATTCGAGGAATTTAAAATATTAATTCCGATTAATTCATTAAAAAGTAATGGTAGTTTTCAAATAAATGTGGAAACCAAAATGGACACAAAACCAGTACTATATGGTGCATCAAAAGACAGCAACCTTCAAGATTATGCATTAACCACTTTTTTTTATGAAGATTCAAATGGAACATATAGTGAACAATATCATAAAAATGAAGCAAAAATAAAAATATTAAAACAAGAAAAAGAAACAAAAAATCCGTTAAAAGGTGTAGAATTTGAACTATTAAATTCTGATAAAGAAGTAATATATCAAAGTTTAATAACAAATGAGAAAGGAGAGATAGTTTTAAAAGATATAGTACCAGGTAAGTATTATTTAAAAGAAATAAAAACTTTGCCAGGATATATACTTTATGATGAATATATAGAAATAGATATTAACTTAAATGAACAAATAAATGTAACAGTAAATAACACCAAAGAAAAAACAACTGAAATATTCAAACAAGTTACTAACATAGAGGTAGGGAATACTGAAGAAAACATAAAAGAAATAATAGACCAAACTACAATAAATATAGCAGAAAATGAAACAAATATACAAAAGTTACCAAAAACAGGAATGTAATATATTCCTTAAAATAATAAAAACTAAATAAAAAATGTAATTTGTATAAACAATAATTGAATAATAAAAAAAATACTGGGAAGACTTTAAACAAATAGTAGGCATAAAATTGTTAGAAAGGGTGTTGCCAGTATGCAAGCAAATAGTGTAAAAAATATTGTAATTCTAAAAAATTTACCTTCAAATATTGTTGAAGAAGCAATAGTAATTTTAAAATCTAATAAATATTCGAAAAAACTCCAAATGATAGAAAAAAATAATAATAAAGAATTAGAACAAAAAGAAGGCAATAGCAAAGAATATATTGTAAAAGAAGCGGAAGCGTTGCTTTCTACTTATATAAGCAAAATAGATAACAACAAAATGATTGACAAACCAAATAAAACCTTAAAAGAAAAATATAAAAAATTAAAAAAATACAGCATAATTGTAACTATACTTTTCACAATAAGTTTTATAATTAATTTTGCTTAAACATAAAACCTCTTTTCATGTCATATACATTAGTATGTGACAACAAATGAAGAGAGGTGTTTTTATGGAAAGGGCAATGTCAGTAGAGGACAAAATAAGAAGAGCGGAAGAAATTTATAATCGAAGGAGAGAAAATGAATATAAAGTCACAAACACTAGAGTAAGAGTAGACAATACAAAATCTAAAAACAATCAAAATGTAAATAAAAGATTAAAAAAAATGATAATACAGATAATTGTATGTATGATAATTTATTTGACCTTTCATTATATTATAAATAATAATTACATATTTTCAGAAGATTTTAAAAATAAATGTGAAGAAATTTTAGCCTATGATATAAGTTTTAGCGAAATGTACAAAAAAGCGTCAGAGGCAATTTCATTAATGGAGCAAAAATACCAAGAAGCTTTAGAAAAAAACAATAATAATAACGATGAGGAAAATCAAGAGGCACAGAATGAAATCAATACAAATGAAGGTAAAGATGAGAGTAATGAAACAGAAAAACAAAGCCAAAGCAATGAGAAAGAGAACATAGATGGGCAATCATCAGAAGATAACCAAGAAGATTCACAGGCTCATAACGATGAAAATATAGGAGGAGCAGTAGAAGAAATTGCTAACGTAGAAGAAACAGGTGAAACAGAAACTTTAAGTGAAGAAGAACAGATGAAAAAAGATGCTGAAGAAATCAAATCAAAAATCAGTTTTATAAAACCATTGGAAGGAACAATAACTTCTATTTTTGGATGGAGAAATCCTACAATAAGTACAGTATCTAAATATCATACAGGAATAGATATAGCAGCAAACCAAGGAACAGATATAATATCGGCTACAAATGGAGAAGTAATATTATCTTCTTCGACAGGGGCTTATGGGAATCATTTAAAAATACAAATTGAAGATACGGTTATAATTTATGCTCATTGCCTAAGCTTAGAAGTAAAAGAAGGAGATATCATTACTCAAGGGCAAGTTATAGCAAAAGTAGGATCTACTGGAAACTCAACAGGACCTCACTTACATTTTGAAATAAGAAAACAAGATAGATATATAGATCCTAAATTGATATTAGACTTTTAACATAATAAAAAGATATACAAAAGGAGAAACGAAAATGGTTTTAAAAATAGATTTAAAAATCTTTATTTTTTTTGTACTATTTTATCTGACAAAACAGATAAAGCTATATGCTACCATAATGGTATTGTGTGTAATCCACGAATTAGGACATGTAGTAATGGGGATTATAATGGGACTAAAAATAGAAAAAATAGAAATAATGCCATTAGGACTATCAGTATCTTTTAAATTAAAAATAGATGATTATAATAAAAAAATCAAAAAAGGTAATATATTGCAATTAAAGAAAATTGCCATAGCAATGGCTGGACCACTTACAAATTTGATAATGTTACTAATAGTTTTAAACACAAACATAAATCTAAAAATTGTTTCAAACGAAATATTAGCATATGCTAATATACTAATTATCTTTTTTAATTTGTTACCAATATATCCACTAGACGGTGGAAGAATTTTAAAAGAGATGATACATATATTTGAAGGAAGTATAAAATCAAAAATATATATAAGAAAAATAAGCAAATTAGTTATAATTTTCATAACAATGATAGGAAGTATAGGGGTAATGTATTTAAAAAATGTAGCAATATTTTTTATTATAGTATATTTGTGGATAGTTGTTGTAAGAGAGAATAGAAAAAATCTGACATATGATGTTTTAAATAAACTATAATAGTAACAAATCTAAATTGACTAACATGTAAAACTAAGATATAATACAACTACAAAAAGATTGAAGAATCAATGTTTCTAGAAAAAATAGAAGGAGGAAAAGTTAGCAATAAAGCTAGCAAAAAGATATGAATATTGTAGTAATTGGTGGAGGACCAGCAGGGATGATGTCTGCAATACAAGCTAGTCAAAATAGGCATAAAGTAATATTAATAGAAAAAATGAACATGTTAGGGAAAAAATTGCTTATTACAGGAAAAGGAAGATGTAATATAACAAGTTCTTTATATATGGCAGACTTTATAAAAAACATTCCTGGAAATGGAAAATTTTTATATAGTGCATTTCAAAACTACACTAATCAAGATATTATTGAGTTTTTAAGAGAGCAAGGGCTAGAGGTAAAAGAAGAGCGCGGAAATAGAATATTCCCAATAACAGACAAATCAAAAGATGTATTAGAATGCTTTAAAAAGAAACTAGAAGACTTAGGAGTAGAAATTAGACTAAACACAGCAGTAAAAGAAATACTTGTTAGTGAAAACTATGTGGTTGGTGTTAGAACAGAAAAAGAAAAGATATATGCGGATAAAGTTATTTTAGCGACAGGAGGAAAAAGTTATCCATTAACAGGATCTACAGGAGATGGATATATTTTGGCATCTAATCTTGGTCATACCATACAAGAAATAAAACCATCATTAGTTCCTTTAGAAATATATGATAAAGAAGAAGCAAGTAAAATGCAAGGATTAAGTCTAAAAAATGTAAAAATAAAACTTATAGAAAACAATAAAGAAACTCAAAAAAAAGAGATATACGAAGATTTTGGAGAAATGCTATTTACTCACTTTGGAATTTCTGGGCCAATAATATTAAGTGCATCAGCACATTTAGTAAGATATCCTAATTTAAAACAATTATTAGATGAAAGAAAAATAAAATTATATATAGATTTAAAACCAGCACTAACAGAAGAACAATTAGATAATAGAATTTTAAGAGATTTTAAAAAGGTAAAAAATAAACAATTTAAAAATAGTTTAGACAATTTATTGCCACAAAAAATAATACCATATATAATAGAAAAATCTCAGATTTCTGAGGAGAAAAAAGTGAATGAAATCACAAAAGAAGAAAGAAAAAGATTATCTCAACTTTTAAAAAGACTAGAATTTACAATAAAAGGTTTTAGACCAATAGAAGAAGCTATAATAACAAGTGGTGGAATAAACGTAAAAGAAATAAATCCAAAGACGATGGAATCAAAGTTAGTAAAAGGTCTCTATTTTGCGGGAGAAATAATAGATGTAGATGCATATACAGGTGGATTTAATTTACAAATTGCATATTCAACCGGATATATTGCAGGACAATTGCAATAAAAATGTGCTAATTTTTTAAAAGTAGAAATGAGCAAAAAGGAGAAATAATGGAGGAGTTTAACACAATTGTTGAAAATACACAAATAACAGCTGAAGTTATGGAAAAAAAATCGAAATTTATTGCTAACATATTTTATATTAATAATGTAACAGAAGCAGATGAAATAATAAAGAAAACTAAAAAGAAGTATTATGATGCTAAGCATAATTGTATAGCCTACAGAGTAGTTGAAGGGGATAAGATAATAGAACGTTCAAGTGATGATGGAGAACCATCTGGAACAGCAGGAGCACCTATGCTTTCTATACTACAAAAAAATAATCTATGTAATATTTTAGTTATTGTTACAAGATATTTTGGAGGAATACTTTTAGGGACAGGAGGATTAGTTAGTTGTTATTCACGAGCAACTTTAGATGTTATAAAAAAAGCTCCTAAGGTAAAAAAAAGTATAGGTAAAGAAGCACAAGTTAAGTTAGAATATTCTAATCTAGAAATTTTTAAATATTATTGCAAAAATCATCAAATAAGAATTATTAACATGGAATATTTAGACGACATAACTTGTAAAATAGAAGCGGAGAATAGTAAAATTGACAAATTAGCTCAAGATATTAGTTTAAAAAATATAATAGTAAAAGAAATATTAATTTTAAATAAAAAATATATCTCGAAAAGTATATAAAAAACGAAATGTTATAAATAAATGGAAAAAATTTCCAATATTCTATTGTAAAAAAATGGAAAATCTTCTATAATAAAAATGTAAAAAGATTTACAATTATTTTTTATAGGAGGAGAAAAAAATGAGAGAAAAAACAAAGGTGCTAATTGCAGATGATAATCCAGAATTTAGTAAAACACTTGCAACGTACATTAATAGTCAAGAGGATATGGAGGTAGTATCCAAAGTAAAAGATGGAGAAGAAGCAATTGAAGCAATATCAAATTTATTGCCAGACATTATATTATTAGATGTAATAATGCCACACTTAGACGGAATAGGAGTTTTAGAAAAAATAAATATAATTAAAATGGAGAAAAAACCAATTTGCATAATGTTATCAGCAGTAGGTCAAGATAAAATAACGCAAAGAGCAATTGAATTAGGGGCACAATATTATGTTGTAAAACCTTTTGATATTGAATTATTATTAAAAAGAATTAGAGAACTAAAAAATTATAGACCAACTCAAAATAATAATTTCATATCACGAGAAGTGAAACAGCAATATATAGAAATGCCAGAAGGTAGCAGAAGAGAAAAGAATAATTTAGAAGCATTGGTTACAAACATTATTCATGAAGTCGGTGTACCAGCACATATAAAAGGATATCAATATTTAAGAGAAGCAATTATGATGGTTGTAAATGACATTGAAGTTATTAATCAAATTACAAAAAGCTTATATCCAGATATAGCTTCTAAATTTGGTACTACACCAAGCCGTGTAGAACGTGCAATCCGTCATGCAATCGAAGTCGCATGGGGAAGAGGACAACAAGATGTTGTAGAAAATATCTTTGGATATACTATTTCGGCAAGTAAGGGAAAGCCAACAAATTCAGAATTTATTGCGATGATTGCTGATAAATTAAGATTAGAACTTAAATCAGCATAAAATAATTAAAGAATAGATGACATTGCTTATCTATTCTTTTTCATTTAATAAGAAAGTGCTATTTTTGATTATTGTAAAAACGATTTTTTTATGCTAATATAAATAAAATAGAATTTGTGGAGAAAATAAAAATGATAAAAAATATTCCAGATTTCTTATATGAAAAATTATTAAGGCAATATGGGGAAGAATTAACAAACAAAATAATCAAAGGATATTCAAAAAATAGACCAGTAACATTAAGAGTAAATACATTAAAAGGTAATATTCAAAATATAAAAACTAAATTAATTAATTTAGGATATAATGTTAAAGAGGTTGAATGGTACCTAAATGCCTTAATAATTGAAAATATAGATGAAAATAAAATAAGGCAATTAGACATATACAAAAATGGAGAAATTTATTTGCAAAGCTTATCATCAATGATTCCAGCGATATTACTGCAACCAAAACAAGAAGAAAATATACTAGATATGACTGCTGCACCAGGGGGAAAAACTACTCAGCTAGCAAGTTTAACTAACAACAAAGCTTTTATTACAGCATGTGAAAAAAACAAAGTAAGATGCGAAAGATTAAAATATAATATAGAAAAGCAAGGAGCAAAAAGAATAACTGTTTTATTGCAGGATTCAAGAAGTCTAAATGAATTTTTTTCTTTTGATAAAATTTTACTTGACTCACCATGTAGTGGAAGTGGAACGTTAAGTACATTAGATGAAAAATTAGAAAAAACTTTTACAGAAGAACTTATTAATAGATCTGTAAAAACACAATTAGAGTTATTAAAAAAGGCAATTCAAATATTAAAGCCAGAACATGAGATGATTTTTTCAACTTGTTCAATACTAAAAGAGGAAAATGAGGAAAACTTAATTAAGGCACAGAAAAGTGGTAAAATTGATATTGTTCCAATTGAATTTAATAAAGAAACATTTAAAGATATACCATTATTACCAGTTAAAATTAATGGAACAGTTTGCATATGCCCAAATGAATTATATGAAGGTTTTTTCATAGCAAAAATAAGAAAAAATTAGAAAAGATTTTAGCAAATTAACAAAATACTAATATTTTAGACAAAAAACAACTTACGAACTTTTTATGGCTCGTAAGTTGTATTCAAATGGAGCGGCTAGGGAGGTTATTTGCGAAAAATATACTTAATTCTCAAAGTGTTTCTCCCACATTATACTTAAAAAACTAATTCATAAACTGTTGAAATTAGTATAACATAAAATTAATTAACTTCTCAATAATTTTTTTGAAATGTCCCTATTTTTTTGAAATGTCCCTATTTTATAAGAAATATACTA
>CALXZT010000038.1 GCA_944393315.1 uncultured Clostridia bacterium | reverse complement strand
ATTAGTAGCACCAGCTTCTAATTCGATAATATATGATACAGAAGGAAATGTTATAGCAGAACTAAATGGAGAAGAAAACAGAAAAAATATAACATTAGATGAGATGAGTCCATACTTAGCAAATGCTTATGTTGCAATAGAAGACGAAAGATTTAAAAAACATAACGGAGTGGATATTTTAAGAACAGGAAAAGCAATCATAACATTTATTACAAATGGAGGTAATTCATCTTTCGGAGGAAGTACAATAACACAGCAATTAGTAAAAAATATAACACAAGAAAAAGATGATGAAGGCTTAGATGGAGTAATAAGAAAACTAAAAGAATGGGCAAAGGCATATCAAATAGAAAGGCTAATTTCTAAAAATCAAATATTAGAATTATATTTAAATACAATATTTGTTGGTGGAAACAATAATGGAGTTGAAACAGGAGCATATTATTACTTTAATAAAAGTGCAAAAGACTTAAGCTTAGTAGAATGTGCTTTTATGGCCGGAATTAATAGTGGACCTAATTACTATAACCCATATGGTTCTAAACCTTATGGAACAGATGAAGACAAAACTAACAAAATAAACAGCAAAACAAAAGTAGTAATAAATAAAATGTTAGAATTAGGTTATATTTCACAAGAAGAACATGATTCAGCAATAAAAGAAATAGATGAGAAAGGAATAACATTTACAAAAGGAGAAAAAACTACAAATTATTCATATCATACAGATGCACTAATAAATGAGCTTATTGAAGACCTAATGGAGGAAAAAAACCTATCTAAGGCAGCAGCACAAAATTACATAGAAACACAAGGACTTTCAATATATTCTACTCAAACACCATCAATTCAAGCAGCAGCTGAGGAAGCAATGGCAAATGCTAAAAGAATAAATTCTAAAACTAGTGTAGATGAAAACGGAAACGCTGTACAATCTCAAGCAGCAATAGTAATAATAGATCATAAAACAGGTTATGTTCTTGGATGTGTGGGAGGCTTAGGAGATAAAACAGCAAGAGGGCTTAATAGGGCAACACAATCAATAAGACAACCAGGTTCAACAATAAAACCAATTTCAGATGTTGTCCCAGGACTAGAAGAAAAAATAATAACAGCAGCAACATTATATAATGATAATCCTACAGACTTTTATGTACCTGGATGGAGTCCAAAAAATCTCTCTTCAAATAGAGGAATAATAAGTGTAAGGCAAGCAGTAGAAACATCACAAAATATACCATTCATAAAAATTATGAAAGAACTTACACCCGAAAAAGCAATAGAGTATTTAGAAAAAATGGGAGTAACCACGTTAGATCATGACAAAGATGGATTAGCAGCAATGTCAATAGGAGGTTTAACAAATGGTATAAGTCCACTAGAAATGGCATCAGCATATGCAACAATAGCAAATGATGGAATATATATAGAACCAACATTTTATACTAAAGTACTAGATTCAGACAAAAATGTTATTTTAGAATCAAAACAAGAAACTAGAAGAGCATTTTCTGAACAAACAGCATATATTGCAAAAGACATTCTAACAGAGCCAGTAGTGGGTTCAAGTGGAACTGCAAAAAGATGTGCAATAAATGGTATGGATGTTGCAGCTAAAACAGGAACATCTAATGGAGATAAAGACAGATGGTTATGTGGATTCACAAATTATTATACTGCAGCAGTATGGTACGGATATGATGACCCAGAACAAATAATAACAAGTGGAATAAGTCCAGCAACATTAATTTGGTCAGCGGCAATGTCTAAAGTGCATCAAGGACTAGAAGGTTCAAGATTTAAAGTATCAAACAATATAGTAACTGCAACCATATGCAGAGATTCTGGAAAATTAGCATCAGATACTTGCACAAACACATATACAGAAATATTTGAGAAAGGAACAATACCACAAAGTTGTGAAGGTCATACTGGATATGTAATATGTGAAGAAACAGGTTTACTTGCAAACCAATACTGTACAAGAACAAAAACAATTTATAAAAGATATTTAATTGAAAAGGAAAAGCTAGGTTTATGGTCAACACCGGCGAATAATGTAGAAACAGTAATACCAGATACATATTGTGAAGTACATCAAAAAGTTGAAGAACCAGAAGAGCCAGAAGAACCAGAAGAACCATCAACTGAACCTGATGAGCCAAACAATCCAAGTGAATCAACAGGAACTGGTGAAGATGATGAAAAAACAGATAATAACAATGAAAAGCCATCAACAGGAGACAATGGAAATACAGGAAATAATGAAAACGATGGTGGTATAGGAGGTAGTGGGGATGAAATACCGCCTATTGACGAACCACCAAAAGAAAAACCAGTAACTCCATCAAAAAATGAAAAAAACTAAGGAGGAACTTTATGGACATATTTTTATACAATACTTTAACTAGAAAAAAAGAAGTCTTTAAACCAATTGAAGAAAAAAAAGCAAAAATTTACACCTGTGGACCAACAGTATACAACTTCGCACACATAGGAAATTTAAGAGCATACTTGTTTATGGATACATTAAGAAGAGTATTAAAATATAATGGTTATACATTAACACATGCTATGAATATAACAGATGTTGGCCATTTGGTATCTGATGCAGATGAGGGCGAAGACAAAATGTTAAAAGCAGCAAGACGTGAAAACAAAGATCCATTTCAAATAGCTGAATTTTACACAGAAAAATTTATAGAAGACCTTGATAGACTAAACATAGATAAACCAGAAATAATATGTAGGGCAACACATCACATAAAAGAAATGGAACAATATATTCAAGAAATAATAAAAAATGGATATGCATACGAAACAGATGATACTATATATTTTGATACTTCTAAACTTGATAAATATGGAGTTTTGACAAATATTAATGTTGAAGAACAAAAAGCCGGAGCAAGAGTAGATTTTGATAAGAAAAAGAAAAATAAAACAGATTTTGCATTATGGATAAAAGCACCAGAAAACCATTTAATGAAATGGAATACATTTTGGGGATTATGCTATCCAGGTTGGCATATTGAATGTTCTGCAATGAGTAGAAAATACTTAGGTGAAATTTTTGATATTCATACAGGAGGTATAGATCATATTCCAATTCATCATGAAAATGAAATTGCACAAAGTAAAGGTGCTACTGGTAAAATTCCAGCAAATTATTGGATGCACTGTGAATTTCTAGTAGTTAATGGGGAAAAAATGTCAAAAAGTCTAAACAATTTATATACACTAAACGATTTACAAGAAAGAGGCTATAGTCCATCAGACTATAGGATGTTTAACTTTTCATCTCATTATAGAAATAAAATTAATTTTACTTTTGAGGCAATTGAATCTGCAAAATCAGCCTTAAAAAGATTAAAAGAGGGATATAAAATCCATAAGCAAGGAGAAGCACATATAGAAGAAAAAACAATTACAGAATATGAAAATAGATTTTTAGAGGCTATCAATGATGATTTAAATATGCCAGTTGCAATGAGCATAGTATGGGAAATAGTTAAAAATCAAAAGAAATCAAAACAATTTGCAAATCTTTTGAAAAAATTTGATTTGGTATTAGGGTTAAAAATAGATGAAGAAAATAAAAAAGATGAGCTTCCACAAGAAATATTAGAACTAGCAAAGCAAAGAAAGACAGCAAGAGAAAACAAAGATTGGACAAAATCTGATGAATTAAGAGATTTAATTTTAGCTAAAGGATATATTGTAAAAGATGGCAAAGAAGGTATGACAATAGAGAAAAAATAATAAAAATAAAAAAATAAGATAAATAGAGATATCGAGAGATAATCTATTCATTTATAGAGATAGGGAGGAATTAAAATGGCTATTTTAGTTACAGGGGGAACAGGATATATAGGAAGTCATACAGTAGTAGAACTATTAAATTTAAACAAGGAGGTAGTAGTTTTAGACAATTTTGTTAACAGTAGTCCAGAAGTTGTAGGTAAAATAAAAAAAATAACGGGGAAAGAATTTAAATTTTATGAATTAGATTTATTAGATAAAGAAAAATTACAAAAGGTTTTTGAAGAAAACAACATAACAGAAGTAATTCATTTCGCAGGATTAAAAGCGGTGGGAGAATCTGTTAAAAAACCATTGGAATACTATAGCAATAACATTATAGGAACATTGATATTATTAGAAGTAATGAGAAAATATAATTGTAAAAAAATAATATTCAGTTCTTCTGCAACAGTATATGGTGATCAAGGAGTGCCAAAATATGTAGAAACAATGGAAAGAGGAAAAACTACAAATCCATATGGAACAACAAAATCAATGATAGAAAAAATATTAGAGGACTTATATATATCAGACAAAGAGTGGGGAATAGTATTACTTAGATATTTTAACCCAGTAGGAGCACATGAAAGTGGGCTAATTGGAGATAATCCAAATGGAATCCCAAATAATTTAATGCCATTTGTGCAAAAAGTTGCAACAGGAAAATTACCAGAACTTTCTATATATGGAAATGATTATCCAACAAAAGACGGAACAGGAGTAAGAGACTACATACATGTAGTAGATTTAGCAAAAGGACATATAAATGCAATAGAAAAACTAAACAAAGAACAAACAGGAGTATATATATATAATTTAGGAACAGGAACAGGGTATAGTGTGTTAGATATAGTAAACACATTTGAAAAAGTAAATAATATCAAAATCCCTTATAAAATAGCACCAAGACGTGCAGGAGATTTACCAGAATTATATGCAGATCCTACTAAGGCAAAAGAAGAATTAAATTGGGTGGCTACAAAAAATTTAGAAGACATGTGTAGAGACTCTTGGAATTTTGCACAAAAACAAAATAAATAAATGATAAATATTATAATTGACCCCAACAAACACTCCTATCAAAAGAAAGGATATTAATGACATGGAGAAAGTAGAAAAAAACGAAGCAAAAACCAAAAAACAATTCACAATAAATGGAATAACAATATATAGAATTTTAGCATATTTTGCAATATATAGTGTATTGGGATATATATTAGAGACACTTTTTGCACTTGTAATGTATGGAAAACTTGAGAGTAGGCAAGGATTTTTGTATGGACCGGTTTGCCCTATTTATGGTGTTGGGGCAGTTATAATGATAGTAGCACTACAAAAATTTAAGAAAAATGGATATACTATTTTCTTAGGAGGAATCATTGTAGGTTCAGTAGTTGAATATTTTATAAGTTGGTGTGGAGAAGTATTTTTAAATGTTAGATGGTGGGATTATTCAGGAAGATTTTTAAATATCAATGGAAGAATATGTTTATTATATTCTATTTACTGGGGAATAATCGCAATTTATCTAATGAAATCTTTAAATCCTAATATTGACAAAATGATTAACTATTAATAATTGCAACTACAATTTTTTTATTTATTGATTGTATAGTTTCTGCATTTGCGGTACAACTTTTTTTAGCAAGAACAGTAGTAGAAAAAGATTTACCTGCAAAGGGTAGACAAGCATATTTAGAAATTTATCACAATTATTTTGAAGATGATAACAAAAAAGAATTTATAGAAAAAATTTGGAGTGATAGAAAAATTATAAGGACATATCCAAATTTAAGATTATCTTTAGAAGATGGAACAGTAATATATGTAAAAGACTATTTTCCAGAGATACAACCATATTATTATAAATTTAGAAATTAGTAATACAAAAAACAGGAGTAACAAATGGAAAACATTGATACCATAAAAAATAAAGCTGAATATTGTTTGAGTTGTATTAAAAAGCCATGTAGTAGTACATGCCCATTAAATAATGATACAGCTGGATTTATAAAATTAATAAAACAAGAAAAATACAAAGAGGCATATGAGCTTTTATGTGAAACAACGGTATTGCAACCTATATGTGGAAGAATTTGCCCTCATACCAAGCAATGTCAAAAAGGTTGTGTACGAGGAATAAAAAGTCTGCCAGTAGAAATAGGAGACATGGAGGCATTTATAGGAGATTTAGCAATAAAAAATAATTGGAAAATCCCTACAGGAAATAGTGCAAAAATAAATATAAACAAAAACATAGCTGTAATTGGTGGTGGACCAGCAGGTTTAACTTGTGCTGCATTTTTGACAAAGGAAGGATATCAAGTTACAATTTACGAAAAGCATCAAGAATTAGGTGGAATTCTATCACATGGTATACCAGAATTTAGATTAGAAAAAAAAGTAGTGAGGGAAACTATTAAAAAGATTTTAGATTTAGGAATAAAAGTAAAAACAAATATAGAATTATCAGTTAATCCGAAAGAAAATGCAATAACTATCCAAGAACTAGAAAATGAATTTGATGCAATATTTCTAAGCTTCGGAGCAAATATATCTAGCAAAATGGAAATACAAGGAGAAAATCTTAAAGGTGTATATGGAGGAAATGAACTCTTAGAAAAAGACAAGCACCCTAATTATATAGGAAAAAATGTAGCTATAATTGGTGGTGGAAATGTAGCTATGGATACATCAAGAACAATAAAAAGATTAGGAGCAAAAACAGTTACAGTTATATATAGAAGAGCTGAAGAACAAATGCCAGCAGAGAAAAAAGAAATTGAAGAAGCAAAGCAAGAAGGAATTGAATTTTTATTTCAAACTAACATATTAAAAATACTCGGAAAAGAAAAAGTAGAAAAAATCGAATGTATAAAAACACAATTAATAAAAAAAGAGGGAGAAACAAGGCTTAGTCCTGTTAATATTGAAAACAGTAACTTCTTAATGGATATAGATTATGTTGTAATGGCAGTGGGCTCTTCACCAGAAGTAGAACTAACTTCGAACTTGAATCTAAATACAGATTATAAAGGAAGAGTTGAAGTATACAAAAATAACCAAACATCAAATCCAAAAATATTTGCAGGTGGAGACTTAATTGGAGAGAAAGGAACTGTAGCGTGGGCTGCAAGGTCAGGAAGAAATGCTGCAGAAGGTATAATAGAGTTTTTAAAAAACAAATAAATGAAGGGAATGGTATACATGAAGAATAAGAGAATACTAACAGGAGATAGACCAACAGGAAAAATGCATATTGGACATTATTTTGGTTCACTAAAAAACAGAGTAAAAATGCAGGAAGAATATGAAACATATATTGAAATAGCAGATGTCCAAGCATTAACAGATAATTTTAGCAATCCGGAAAAAGTAAGAAATAATATAAGGCAAATAGCCTTAGATTATTTATCAGTAGGAATAGATCCTGAGAAATCAACAATATTTATTCAATCCATGATACCTGAAATTGCAGAGTTAACAGTATTCTATTCAAATCTTGTAACAATAGCAAGATTAGAAAGAAATCCAACTGTAAAAACAGAAATAGCACAAAAAAGAGAAATTTTTGGAGAAAGTGTTACATATGGATTTTTAGGATATCCTGTAAGTCAAGCAGCAGATATAACAGCATTTAAGGGAGAAATTGTGCCAGCTGGAGAAGACCAAGAACCATTAATAGAACAATGCAGAGAAATTGTAAGAAAATTCAATAGCATATATGGAGAAGTTTTAAAAGAGCCACAAATATTTTTATCAAACCAAAAAAGAATAAAAGGGCTAGATGGAAACGAAAAAATGGGAAAATCTCTAGGAAATGCAATATATTTATCAGACACTCCTGATGAAATAACCAAAAAAGTTATGAGTGCAGTAACAGATCCAAGTAGAATAAAAAAAGATGATTTAGGAAATCCTGATATATGTATGGTTGCATATTATCATAATCTCTTTACAGAGCCAAAAGAATACAAAACAGTATGTGAAGAGTGCAGAGCAGGTAAACGTGGATGTGTAGCTTGCAAAAAACAACTTGCACAAAATATAATAAACTCATTAGAACCAATTAGAGAAAAAAGAAAATATTATGAAGAAAGACCAGAATTAGTAGATAAGATTCTAATTGAAGGAACTAAAAAAGCTAGAGAGATAGCAAAACAAACAATGAAGGAAGTAAAAAAAGCTATGAAGCTAGACTACTTTGAATAATAGTTTTTCTATAAATATAAAACCAACAAAAGGATATACTATTTAAATAAAGGAGAAGACAATGTTCACAGATTATGTTAAGATTTTAATTAAATCAGGAGATGGCGGAGATGGAGCTGTAACTTTCAGAAGAGAAAAATATGTCGCTGCAGGAGGACCTGATGGAGGAGATGGTGGAAACGGAGGCAATATCTATTTTCAAGTAGATCCAAATGCCAACACATTAATAGATTTTAGGTATAACAAAAAATATAAAGCACAAAATGGTGAAAATGGTAGTGGAGCCAATTGCTATGGAAAAAAAGGAGAGGACTTATATATTAATGTGCCAATAGGAACAATCATAAAAGATGCAGAAACTGGAAAAGTAGTTGCAGATTTATCAAAACAAGGGCAAGTTGAATTAGTGCTAAAAGGTGGACGTGGAGGAAAAGGAAATTCACATTTTGCAACATCAACAAGACAAGCGCCTCGATTTGCACAAGGCGGAGAAATGGGAGAAGAAAAAGAAGTAATATTAGAACTAAAACTTCTTGCAGACGTAGGACTACTTGGATTCCCTAATGTTGGAAAATCTACTTTTCTTTCAGTAGTAACAGCAGCAAGACCCAAAATTGCAAACTATCATTTCACAACAATAGATCCTAATTTAGGTGTAGTAAAAACAAAAACGGGAAATAGTTTTGTAATAGCAGATATTCCAGGAATAATTGAAGGAGCGAGTGAAGGAGTTGGACTTGGAATACAATTTTTAAGACATGTAGAAAGAACAAGACTACTTCTGCACGTGATAGATGTATCAGGAACAGAAGGAAGAAATCCAGTAGAAGATTTTTACACAATAAATGCAGAACTAAAAAAATATAGTGAAAAATTAGCAGCTCGCAGACAAATAATAGTAGCAAACAAAATAGACATAATTCAAGATGAAGCATTATTAAAAGATATTGAAGACTTAGCAAAAAAAGAAAATCTAGAGATATTTAAAATTTCTGGAGTAACAGGAGAAGGAGTAGAAGATTTAATAAACAGAGTAGAGCAGGTCTTAAAAGAATTGCCAAAAGAAGAACTTATAAAAGAAGATGAAAAAGTCGTTTATACCTTGGAAGAAGAAGAGCAGTTTACTATTAAAAAGGAAAAAGGCAAATTTGTAGTTGAAGGAAAAGCAGTTTATAGAATAATGAGCAGAGTAAACCTAGATGACAATGAATCAATATATTATTTCCATAAATGTTTAGAGAATACAGGAATTAATAAAAAACTTAAAGAAATGGGTATAAAAGAAGGAGATATAGTAAAAATGCTAGATTGGGAATTTGAATGGTATGAATAATAAAAACTTAAAAATAAATTAAGTATCAAATCTGACAAATAAAATGGGAGAATTAAATGAATATGGAGGAAAATAAACTAACAAGTCCAAACTTAGAAAATGCCCAAGAGGAAAATTTAGAAAATTCATTAAGACCACAAACCTTAGAGGAATATATTGGGCAAAACAAAATAAAAGAAAACATGAAAATATATATAGAGGCTGCCAAAAAAAGAGGAGAGCCTCTTGACCATTGTCTGTTTTACGGACCACCAGGGCTTGGAAAGACTACACTTTCAAATATTATTTCAAATGAAATGAAATCAAATATAAAAATAACTTCTGGGCCAGCAATAACAAAACCAGGTGAGTTGGCAGCAATACTCACAAATCTATCAGAATTTGATGTTTTATTTATTGATGAGATACACAGACTAAACAAAAATGTCGAAGAAATATTATATCCAGCACTGGAAGATTTTACATTAGATATTATATTAGGAAAAGGTCCAAGTGCAAGGTCGATTAGAATAGACCTACCCAAATTCACTTTAATTGGCGCAACAACAAAAGCAGGATCTTTAACAACTCCATTAAGGGATAGATTTGGTATAATACATAAATTAGAATTATATAATACAGAAGATTTAAAAACAATAGTTAAAAGGTCAAGTAAAATACTAAATGTAAACATAGATGAAATGGCAGCAATGGAAATTGCAAGACGTTCAAGAGGAACACCAAGAATAGCCAACAGATTACTAAAACGTGTAAGAGACTATGCATCAGTTTTAGGAGATGGAGAGATAACACTAAAAATAGCTAAAATAGCTTTGAATAAGTTAGAAATAGATGAGCTAGGACTAGATGAAACAGATAGAAAGATATTAGATGTTATGATAACTGGTTATGGTGGAAGACCAGTAGGAATAGAAACCTTAGCCACAACACTAGGAGAAGAAATAGATACAATAGAAGATGTTTATGAACCATATTTAGTTCAAATAGGATTTATTGCAAGAACGCCAAGAGGAAGGATACCACTTCCACCAGCATATAAACATTTAGGAAAAGGGGATAGTTCTCTTTTCCAAATTTAAAATAAATTGGAAAAGAGAATCGTACACTTTTCTCAAGAGAGGAAAGGTTAAATGGAAATCGCAAAGAAATTTAATATAAATTTAATGATAAAACTATTATTTGCTTTTTCATGTATATTGTTTGTATTACCATCAATCATATATCTATTAAGAAATGGAACAGTTTTAGGATTTGACAAATGGTATTGCTTTTTATTAAATGATTCTAATAGGAATATGCAAACATTTTTATATTTAATTATATTAACAATTATGACTACTTTTTATTTTTTTATAATAAAAAGGCAAAAAGATATGTTTAAAAATATTAAGCAAGTATTAATATATACACTAATAATTTCGTCCATATTTTTAATCTCAATATCATTTACTTCTTCTGATGTATTTTACTATTTAGGAATAGGCAGAATAGACAGTAAGTATCATCAAAACCCATATTATACTACTATTGAAGATTTTGTAGAAAACAACAATAATATCGAAAAATTAGAAAAAGATACAGTATTAATGCAAGGATATAAAAATGTTTGGAAAGATACAACTGTTGTATATGGACCTATATGGACACTCATATGTAAAACAATAGCATTTTTCTCTTTTGGAAACATAGACATAGGAATATTGGTATTTAGAATAGCAAACATAATAATTCACATATTAAATTGTTTTTTAATATATTTAATATCAAAGAAAAAAATATTTTCTGTTATGTATGGATTAAATCCATACATGTTAGTAGAAGGAATAATGTGTCTGCATAACGATATTTATGTTGTTTGTTTTATACTATTTGCCTTGTATTTTTTAATTAAAAAGAAAAAAATTATACCATCAATAGTATTTTTATCATTAGCAACAGCAATTAAGTATTTTGCAGTACTCTTATTACCTCTATTTATTATATATTACTTCAAGGAGGAAAAATTTTTAAAGCGATTTGGTAGATGTATTCAATATGGATTATTATTTATTCTTATATTGTTAATACCATATCTTTTTTACATAAGAGACTTAGAGGTATTCGCAGGATTTTTTACAATGCAGAACAAATTTACTAAAAATTTTTACATAATGATAATCGACTTTTTTTCACCCTCAAATTTAGCAACATTAGTAAATAGAACCTTTTTAGGAATATTTATATGTTTATATGGACTAAGATGTATAGTTTTATTATATAAAGGCAAAATCAGATTTAATAAAGAGGCAAAAGAATTTGAATATTTTTTAATAGCATTTCTATTTTTACTAATAACAAATTTTCAACCATGGTATATAATGTGGTTATTTCCATTATTAATATGGCAAAATTCAACAACCATAAAACTGATACTCCAATTGTCATTAATTTCACAATTCGCAAATAGTATATTTTTAGCTTACACAGAAAATTGGAGAAATGGAACACCTTTTACATTTTTCATGATTTTAGGAGTAACAATTTGTATTTATTTAAATAGTAGAAAATGCAAATTAGGAGGAGAAAGATGAAATTATTGATGCATACTTGTTGCGCACCATGTAGTGTTTATTGTATAGAAAGTTTAAGAAATGAAAATATAGAACCAACCATATATTGGTATAATCCTAATATTCATCCATATATGGAATATAAGGCAAGAAGAGATTGTCTAAAAGAATATGCTAAAAGCATAGAAGTAGAAGCAATATTTCAAGAAGAATATGGACTAAGAGAATTTACTAAAAACGTAATAAAAGATTTGAATAATAGATGCCAAAATTATTGTTATAGAGTAAGATTGGAACAAACAGCAAAATATGCAAAAGAAAATGGATTTGATAGTATTACTACAACCCTACTAGTGAGTCCTTATCAAAAACATGAGTTATTAAAAGAACAAGGAGAAGAAATTGCAAAAAAATATGGGTTAGAATTTATGTATCGAGATTTTAGACCCGGTTTTAAAGATGGACAAACCAAGGCACGTGAATTAGGATTATACATGCAAAAATATTGTGGATGTGTTTTTTCAGAGGAAGATAGATATAGTAAAAAGATTGAGAAGGATAAAAAAACACAAAAACAATAATATTCTATTCTATGTAAAACAAGGTTTTGATAAATACGAAAAAACAATAAAAAATTATTTTATAGATATGGCTGATGAAGAAATTAAAGATGGAGATCTAATTTGTACTGATATGATACATTATTCAAAAGATTTAAAAAGAAAATGAAATATAACTAGTAAGTTGTCGCTGAGGTTGAATTTCTTGTTAGAATAAAATTTAATGAATTTAATGAATTTTGTAGACAAAATAAAAAGAATACTGTAGAATAATTACTATAGGAAATGAGAATAAGCAGATGTGGTTTTGCCACCAATTTTTACGATTCTTCGTAGGAAGGGTGGTGATGTTTAT
>CALXZT010000037.1 GCA_944393315.1 uncultured Clostridia bacterium | reverse complement strand
TTTGTTGACAACTACTCCTGTTACTCGTTGTTGTGAATGATTCTTTATCACATGAATTTTTTTCTTATTTATTTTGTTACTATTTGATTTTGATTTCGTCTTTTGGGCACTCGTATTTTTATTTATGTTAAAATTTTTTTCTCTTTCCTTATTTTCTACTGTTTGCTTAGTTTGGATTTTGGTTTCATCAATTTCATTTTTGAAATTGATTTCATTATATTTTTCTGATTTTACTTCTTGTGCTTTGCTTTGCTCTTTTCTTTTAGAAAAAATATTAACTGTTCTTTCTAATTCATTTTCCTCATTTTCTTCATAATTATTTTGTATAGATTTTAAATCATTTTTTAACTCTATAGCTGTTTGATATCTTTCTTCCTTTTTTACTGCACACATTTTTCTTAGTATATTATATAAATCATCTGGTATATTTTTTATCTTTGGAATAGCATTTCCTTCCATTCTTTTTAATAATGCATTATTTACATCTCTTGGTGTTACTTTTTGATTGTATTCAGGCATAAAAGGTATTCTGTTATGATTTAGCAAATAATACATTACAATTCCAAGAGAATAAATATCTGTAGTATTATTGGGCTCATAATTTCTATATATCTCTGGTGCTGAAAACAAATAATCATTTTTGCTCATTGTAGAAGTTTCATACCCTAATTTTTTTGCTAATCTAAAGTCTCCTAGTTTGAATTCTTTGAATTTTGATATAAATATATTCTCTGGTTTTATGTTCCCATGCATTATATTAATTTTTTCGCAATTTTCTAATGCTTCACATATGTCTATTCCCAAATTTATTATGTCAATAACCCTTACTTTATTTTCTAAAAAATATTTTTTTACATTTTGTAGTAAATCCATTCTTAAATAAATTTCCCATTGCATAGTTTCTTTAAGCTCTACTACTTTGCAATCTTCAATATTTACTATATTTTTTCCACCTTTTATTTCTTCTAATAGTGTCACTGTTTTTAATATTTCATTTACATATTCTTTATAATATTCTTTAGTGTCTTCTATGCTCATTCCATATTCTATTTGATTTTGCATAGAATTTTTGGGAATAGTAATTACTTTTATTGCAGAGTAAAATATCCTATTAAAGCTTTCTCTTTTTGCCTTATACACTTTTGAATCTTCACTTTGTCCTATTTGTTCTTCAATTATCCAGTCATCCCATATTTTTTCTAATTCATAATTGCTCATTTTTTATTAGAACCTCCTTTAATAGCCGTAACGTATAGCATCAGATAATAAAGCTGCATCAGTAGCGTTTATGGCTCCATTATCATCCATATCTATTAATTTGCGTTTTTCAGCAGTTAGTGATGAAGAATTTCCATATAATTTCAATATTTGATTAACATCTGCTGAAGTAATTACTCCATCACCAGTAGCATCTCCTTTTATTGATCCACTTGAAACTTGTAGTATATATTTTCTTGACAAATCTAATTCTTTGCATGTAGCAGTTATAGTAGTCGTACCAGATGAGATAGCTTTTACTAATCCATTTTGTGTTATTGTTGCAACTTTAGTATTACTGCTTGACCAAACTACACTATAACTTATACTTGTTTCTTCATTTGGAATAACGGAAAATGTTACCTGTTTCCCAACTTGCATTCCAGGACTACCTGTCATAATTAAATAACTTGGCATTTCTACTGGATTTTCCGGTGTTTCTGGCTCTGGTTCAGTTGTAGAAGGAATGCTAGGTGTTTCTGGTTGTGGAGTTGATGTTTGAGGAGTTGATGGTTGTTGAACTTGTGGGGATTGTGTGTTATTTTGGTTTGATGTTTGTACTTTATTTTCTTCTGGTTTTTTTCCTAAACTAACAACTAATTTTACTGTTGTTCCTTTTTCTATTTCTTCTCCTTCATTTGGTGTTTGACTTATTATTTTTCCTTGTTCTATATTATCATTATATTCTTCTGTATTTTCTACACCTAACCCCATATTTTCAAGTGTTTGCTTTGCTTCATCAAAATTATTATTTACAACATTAATCATTATTACTTTTTCTATTTGTTCTTTTTCAAGAGTATTAATAAATAGTACTATTTTGCTTCCTTTTTCTATTTCAGTATTTGCCGGAATGCTTTGATAAACTATGGTTCCTTTTTGAGCATCTTCTTTATATGTATCATAATATGTTATTTCGAGTTCTTTTCCTTCTAACTCTTTTTCGACTTGCTCTTTGGTTAGGTTCATTAAATTTGGCATTATTATGTTATCACTCACAGCAACTGTTTCTTCATTTTTGTTTAATAATTTGATTCCAATTGCTACTAAAACTAATAATAGCAAAAATACTATCACTGATATTATAAATTTTTTATTGTTTTTGTTCTTTTTGTCTGTTTTATTTGCAGAATTTTCGTCTGTTTTATTTTTCTCATCTATTTTTTGATTTTGTAATTGACTTTCTTTATCTTTTGTTTTTATATTGTTTTCTTGTGATACTTTATTATTCAACTCTGTTTCAGGAATAATAGTTTCTTCTTTTGTCACATTTTCTTTAATATCTTCTTTATTTTTTTCTATTTTTTGTGTACTTTTATGTGTGAATATATTTACTGTGCCTGTCATTTCTTTTGATGTTTTTTCTTTTAATTTTACTAAGTCTTCTTTTACTTGTTTTGCATTTTTATATCTTTCTTTTGAATTATATGCTATCATTTTTTCTATTATTGCATATAACTCATCTGTCATATTTTCTGGTTTTGGAATTTTTTCCCCTTGCATTCTCATCACTAATGCTTTTTCTTTGTCTCTATATGTTATTGCATTTGGTGCAGGTGGCAAAAATGGCGTTCTGTTGTTATTTCCTAATTTATACATTACTAGTCCTAATGAGTATATGTCTACTGTTTTGTCATATTCTTCTCCTTTGTATACTTCTGGTGGCATGTATAAATATGTCCCTTTTTTCGACATGATTGAGCTTGTATTTTCTAGTCTTCTTGCTATTCCAAAGTCTCCTAATTTATATTCACCAAATTTTGTTATAAATATGTTTTCTGGCTTTATGTCTCTATGTATTATTTTTAACTTTTCACAATATTCTAAGGCTTCACATAAGTCTATTCCTAAATTTATTATGTCATTTTCTTCTATTTTATTATTTTTTATATAATCATTTATTCCTGTTAGTAATTCCATCCTTATATATATTGTCCAACCTATTTTACCTTCTTTTTCTACTACTTTGTAGTCTGATATTCCTACTACTCCTTTGGCTTCTTTTAAGGTCTCTAATAATGTTATTTCTTCTACTAAATCATCTACAAACCCTTTGAAATATTCTTTTATTTCTGTATCTTCCATTCCTTCTGCTCTTGCTTCTCTTATTTCTGATTCGTTTTGTGGAATTTCTATTACTTTTATCGCTGAATATGTTTCTTTTATATCTTTTCTTTTGGCTTTATATACTTTTCCTGATGCTCCTTCTCCTAGCAAACATTCTATTTCCCATTCATTCCATATTACGCTTATTTGATTTGTTTCCATTTTTACACCCACTTTTTATTTTACTTCACATACTATTATAGTTGTATTATCTTTACCGCCATTTTCTAATGCCTTTTCCAATAGTTTTTCTACTAATTGCTTAGTTGTTTTTTCTTTATTTAAAATACTCAAAATTTCTTGTTCTGAAACCATGTCAGTTAATCCATCTGAGCATATTAGAAATTTATCACCTGAATTGCATTTGTACTTAGTAATATAAGGTTCTATTTTCATTTCTTCTTCTGGTATTCCTAAATTTTGTGTTAGTGGAGGCTTTGAATTTTCTTTTGATAGATCTGCTTCCATAACGTGGTCTTCTGATAATTTAGTTAATATTCCATTAGTAACAACATATATTCTACTATCCCCTACATTGCATATATATGCATTGTTCATATAAAAATAAATTGTTGCTACTGTTGTGCCCATATAACACTTTTCATTTTCTTGTTCTTTACATATTCTTTGGTTCATTTTGTAGCAAGCTTCTAATAAAAATTGCTCTGGCATTTTATATAATATATTTTTGGTTTCTTTTTCAAATTCTTCTGAGGCATAAAAAGATGCCTTTTCTCCTTTGCTTTCTCCTCCCATCCCATCAAAAACTGCAAAACATGATGGTAAATTCGTTTCTATTTCTGTTTGTAATATATCTTTTATTCCATCATTATACATTGGCATTTTTCGTCCATTAAAATATATGTTGTCTTCATTGTTTGTCCTTATTTTTCCAATGTTTGATATGCATGATACTTCTACTTTTAAATCCATCTCTTTCATCTCCATTATTATTTTACTATTGGACAAAAAATAAATCAATCATTTTATAAAATATTTAATAAAATGATTGATTTGCTAATAAAAAGTATTAATGCTTTATTTTTCTTTATATCTATATAAAGTTCTTGTTTGTTCTTCTTTATTTGCATTTGTTGTTTGTTTATAATCAGTATAGTCTGACCATTCTGACCATTTATAATATGAATAAGTTGTACTTAATGTTCTGGTTTGATATGTATAAACAGTTTCTACTTTTTTAGTTTCAAGCCACCACCAAGGAGATCCACCTTTACAATAATAATTTTTATCTGTTGTGCAATATGAGTTATTTCCTCTGTCTGGGAATAATTCTGTTGATGTTATCGTATGCTTTTCTGTTGAAAGATAACTTACATTGTCTATTTCGGGTTCATCTGGTCCTATTGCTTCTCCCCATCTACATTCAGAATGCCAATGATACCAATAATAAATTGTTTTTGATGTTTGATTTATAATTTTTAGAGTGTCTGTTTCAGTTGGCTTATTTGTTGTAGTTTGAGTATTTCCCCATTCTGAGTATGAAGTTTTTAGAACTCCTCCTTGAGTCCAACCACTTAAGTTACTTTGTGTTGATGTGGTTGTTTCTTTGGTTCTATATGAATATTGTGTTTTTTGTTCTATATTATAATTTGTACTATTTACGCCTGATGGCAAACTTAATAGCCATTGAGACCATTCTTTATTGTTACTACTATTACCTTGTTCTATTTGCTGGTTATTATTTGAATCTAAATTTTCTTCCTGGCTTCCTAAGCTTATTTTTAATGTTACTTTAGTGCCTTGATCAATTTCTTGATTTTCTGCTATATTCTGTTCAATTACTATATTTGCTTCTACTGTATCACTATTTTCTTCTATTTTTTCTACTTGTAACCCCATTTCTAATAATTTGGTCATTGCATCATCAATGTTCATTCCTACTACATTTATCATTATTACTTTTTGTAATTGGTCTTTTTCTAAATTATTTACAAATACTATAACTGTTGTTCCTTTTTTTACTTCTGAGTTTGCTGCTATACTTTGATATACAATTATTCCTTTTTCTGCTCCTTCTTGATATGTGTCTTTAAATTGTATTTCAAGTTCTTTTCCTTCTATCTCTTTTTCTGCTTGCTCTTGTGATAGATTTATTAAATTTGGAACTACTACTTTACTACTTACTTTTTCTGTTTGTTTCTTACTAAATAGTATTGCTATTACTGTAATTGCCAATATCAGTAATATAGATATGATAAGTATTATTACTTTTTTTCTGGTTTTTTTAGTTGTTGTTGTGTTTTCTTGTTGTTCTGTCCTATTCGTTTCCTGTACTTGTTTTTGTTTCTCTTTATCTTCTGCTTTTTCTGTTTCAACTAATTTTATATTTTTTTCATCTATTTCATTTGGCTCTTGTATATTTTCTACTTTTACTTCATTAACATTATAAAATATATTTTCTTGCTTTTCTACTTGTGGTTTCTTTTCTGGCTTATTGTTTGTATTACTTTTATGTGTAAATATGTTTACTGTTCCAGTATTCTCTCTTACAGTCTTTTCTTTTAGCTTTTCTAAATCCTGTTTTGCCTGTTTTGCACTTTTATATCTTTCTTTTGGATTATATGCTATCATTTTTTCTATTATTTCATACAACTCATCTGTCATATTTTCTGGTTTTGGAATTTTTTCCCCTTGCATTCTCATCATTAATGCTTTTTCTTTGTCTCTATATGTTATTGCATTTGGTGCAGGTGGTAAAAATGGAGTTCTGTTGTAATTTCCTAATTTATACATTACTAGTCCTAATGAGTATATGTCTACTGTTTTGTCATATTCTTCTCCTTTGTATACTTCTGGTGGCATGTATAAATATGTCCCTTTTTTCGACATGATTGAGCTTGTATTTTCTAGTCTTCTTGCTATTCCAAAGTCTCCTAATTTATATTCACCAAATTTTGTTATAAATATGTTTTCTGGCTTTATGTCTCTATGTATTATTTTTAACTTTTCACAATATTCTAAGGCTTCACATAAGTCTATTCCTAAATTTATTATGTCATTTTCTTCTATTTTATTATTTTTTATATAATCATTTATTCCTGTTAGTAATTCCATCCTTATATATATTGTCCAACCTATTTTACCTTCTTTTTCTACTACTTTGTAGTCTGATATTCCTACTACTCCTTTGGCTTCTTTTAAGGTCTCTAATAATGTTATTTCTTCTACTAAATCATCTACAAACCCTTTGAAATATTCTTTTATTTCTGTATCTTCCATTCCTTCTGCTCTTGCTTCTCTTATTTCTGATTCGTTTTGTGGAATTTCTATTACTTTTATCGCTGAATATGTTTCTTCTATATCTTTTCTTTTGGCCTTATATACTTTTCCTGATGCTCCTTCTCCTAGCAGACCCTCTATTTCCCATTCATTCCATATTACACTTATTTGATTTGTTTCCATTTTTACACTCACTTCTTTTTCAATTTTATTCAAATGAATTTTTTATATTGTTTTCTGCAGCTTCAAATTCATCTGCTGTATCGTTTAAGTAACCTTCTGCTCTATTTAGTCTCCAACTATATCCTGTTAATAAATCTGCTTGTAAAATATCAAGTAGGTCTAAGAATCCGACTTTCCAATACAATGAATTTAAGTTTTTATCAATTTCAGATATTGTCGAATTAACAGTATTTAATCTTCCTGCTAATTCTCTAAGCCTATCTGTATTTACTGATATTTCTGGATTGGTTGCTGCATACTGATATCCGGCATTTACTTTTAAATTAAACGAGTTTTTAAATTCATTCCATCTTGCATCTATATAATCTTTGATTTCTTGTATTTGTTCAATGGTAAGTTGAATATTCGTATTTATTACGACTATTACCTGATCTACTACATATTGTATTTGTTCTATTGCTTGATATCCTAATTCGTAAACAACTGGAATTACTAGCACTCCAACTACTGTTTTAATAGTTGCCATAGTTAAAACAGGATTTGATACAATTGTCGCAATCATATTTATTCCTTCTGGAGTTAGTTGCAAACTTCCATCTGATTGGTTTGGTTCTATCATGTCTTCAACTGCATAATCAAATACTAAAATAAGAGCTTCTCCAACTTCTGGTGGCATATGGTCTAGGCCTCCTGTCAAGAGTTGTACATATTGAGCCATAGGATCTGGCTTTTGTTCTGCTGATCTGATTGCCTGTCCATTTTCATCATATATTAAGTATTGAGTATCATGTCTTGTTGCAAAGCTAAAAGTTCCTTCTGCTGTTGATTCTAAGTATATAGGTTCAACTCCTTCAAATTCTTCTTCTGCTAGGCAACCACTTACTAAACTAAATCTATAATGTTCAACTTTGCCAGATAATTTTTTTATTTCTTCTTCATGTAATTGGTTATATTCCTTACACATACAAGGCCCATCAAAACTAACAGCTTTGTGTAATTTTCCGAATAACTCTTCATTTTCATCATTTGCTAATAATACAGCAAAATGGTATGTTAAATTTCCACCTAATGAGTGCCCTGTGGCTGAGATTGAAGTATAGTCGTCTAATTTGTTATTTTCTTTCATTTGGCTTAAAAAGTTTTCAACATCTTTATGTTGTATTGTCTCAGTTGAAATTAGCAAATGGAAATCTGATTTTAACCAATCTGATACTAGGTTTTTATAGTTTGTTGCGTCTTCACTACCTCTAAATGCTACTACTGCATCATCTTCTCCAGTATCTATTAAACACCCATAAAAACCAGTATCTTCGCCATTTACTTGATTACCATTTCTATTATTATCATAATAGTCTACAATTTTCCATTCTAATACTTCTTCTGGAATATCTTTTGCTAATACTATTTTCCCGTCTTTATATTCTCCTATTCTAGAAGTATTTGCTCCTTGCTCTGCACCAGCTATTATTAAATCTTCAATTGAATATGAATAATCAATATTTGACATATTATTATAATCTTTGTTTTCTGGTAAATTTTCAATTATTTTATTAAAATCTGTGTATGCAACTTGTGTGGCAGCTCTTAATTCTTTATCTGAATGTTCTTTTCCCATATGTATATTCTATGCTAAAATTACATAGCTCCTTTCTTTTTTTATTACCATCGTGGCAATGAATTTGCCCTATTGATTGCATTTGCTTGTGCATTTTTATATTGTGTGGATGCATATCTTAAAGTTTCAGCATAATTTTTTAATGAATTTTTTAATTTTTCTGAAGTTGATGTAGCATCTGTTACAGTATCCCATTGTAGTTTAAATTGTACAGCATCTTCTCCCTTCCAGTTAGATGTTAAGTACTGTATCTGATCTGACATGTTTTCCATGTACTTATCTTGTTCTGATATATATGTTTCTATCGCAGATGCTGCAGTTTCAAATTTGCTATGATCTACATTTATGTTATATCCCATTTTTTATTTATGTTAGCTTAAATCTAACATTTCCTCCATTTTCTTTATATTTATTTAAATGCATCTGCAAGAGATGTATTTGTTGTTTCTGTTTTATCATAACCTATTCCTACATAGTTTTTTAAATAATTGGTATAATTTTTAATAGTGTTTGCTCTTTTAGTATCAGAATTTTCAAAATATTCACTTTTAATAGTATTGAATTTATAAATTGCTTGCTCCTGGGCAATACCACTCCAGTTATTTTGTAACACTCCCATAGCATCTTTAACTGCTTCAAATTTACTATCAATTTCTTTATTATATACTGCAATATTTTCTGACACTTCTAATACTGTATTTGTGTTTATATTTATCTCACTCATAAATTTCTCCTATAATTAAGCATTATAATATCCGTCCGCAAGTCTTGTGGTATCAATATTTTCTAATCTCGATTTTACATATCTATACTGATCTGCAACGTTCCAAATACATGTAGCACAGTTTTCTGCACCTATATTTTTGAATTCTGTATTTACCCAATATGCAATATCATCTAATTCATTTATTACATTATTTAATTGCCATTTTATATTTTCTAATTCGTACATAACTAGCCTCCATATTGCTAATTTATTAAAATTTAATAAATGTGGCATTTAAATAAAATTTAATGTGCCACATTTACGTTTTTCTATTTAAATGCTTCTGATAATGATGTAGTTGCTGTTTCTGTTTCAACATATCCAGCTGCTACATTGTCTCTTAAGAATTTAACATATGAGTTAATTATATCTTCATATGTTTGGAAATAATTATTTGCAAATGATGAATATGCTTCTAATGTTGCTTCATATGCATCGCCTTCCCAAAATGAAGCTAAATTTTGAATTATTGTTTTACTTTCTTCTAATTGTTCTGTTAGTTTTCTATTTTGTTGTTCAATACTATCTGCAATTGCTAGTACTTGATCTGAATTAATTTTTATTGCCATTTTATTCCCTCCTATTAATTTTTTAATTGTTTTACTGAATCTATTATTGAATTTTGTCTATCTTGGTAATTTTGAGCTTGTTTAGTTAATGTATCACTTGCTATTTGTAATTTTTTTGACATAAAGTCTAATTCTTCTACAAATCCTTTTATTTGTGTTGTAAAAGCTTGATTGTCTTCCCCTTCCCATGCTGCTTGCATTGTTGTTGCATCTTGCATTAATTGATTTGCTATTGTTTTGTATGTTTCTGAACATTCTGCTAGTTTTGCTGCTGAAGATTTTAGCTCTTCTGGCTCTACTCTAATATTTTTTCCCATTTTTATGCTCCTTTCAATTTTTTATATTAATATCAGTTTGCTACCATTTTTAATTTCTAGCTCTTGAACTGATTTGTTAATATCATAAATCTTACCTGTCTCTGCTTCACATAGTATAGAATCTTTTGTTTTTTTGTATTTCCCATCTAAAAATTCATTTAATGCTGCTATTACTAGGTTTATTATTTCACTCATTTTGCTAGTTAGTGGAATAAATATATCAAATTTTTCTTCTGCTGAAGGTACATATACTTCAACTATTATTTTTTCCATATCTATTCCTCCGTTTCCTTAGATAGTATTTTTATTTTTATAGGTATTCCTTTCTCTATTGCAAATGCATATTCTGAAGTGATATTTTCTCTTAATTCAGGTATTTCTTTGGTTGTTTTTAGATAATATTGATCTTTTATTCTATTTCCAACCCATATTCCATCATTTGCTGAGACTTTATCTTTATACCATTTTTCAAAGTTGTAATTTGCTAAATTTTTGTAGTTTTCAGCTATAATTATGTTCATTTGTAATTCAACTCTACCTTTTTCTAAAACTAATGATAGTTTTTCTCTTCTTGTGCTATCTAGCTTTTCCATTAAATCTTTTAATGAATTGATTATAATTATTTTTTTCTTAAATGGGCTTATTGAAATACCTTTTTCTTCCGCATCTTTTAAATCATTATGCCTTTTTACAGTTTCATTATATACATCATCTATTATAGCATTGCTGTCATTTATATTGCAAGCATAATTTCCTTTTTTAGCCATGTTTTTATTTATATCGATGATTGTTGTATCTATTTTTGATAATTCAACAAATATGCTTGATATTTCATCTACAAATTCATTATGCTCATTATCTGCAGATAAAATTAGATTTATATATGATTTTTCAAATGGATATTTATGCATAGTTAGTGTAGCTGTTTCTACTCCTACTGGAATATTTACCATATTCTCTGAGATGTAAGGTTTTATAAGGTTTTTATCAACTTTATCTGGTAATATTGGTATTTTTCTGGCTTCTGCAGAGTTTGCTTCTTTTAATTTTTTGCAGAAGTTTTTTATAAACATAAACTCATTTTGTTCTTTTGAAATTTTTGCAGTTTGGAATTCATATATTTGGTCTGTTTTTATTAGCCCTCTTCCTTTGTAACTTGATGGTACTATTCCCTCTGTCTTTCCAAGTATAGCAGTATAATCAGTTTTATCATTCATTTGTAATGTAATTAACTGTTTGATATTTTGCATTAATCTAGTTTTTATTCCTGTTCTATTTGTAGCTGTTAATACAAAATATATTCCATATTTAGTTCCTTCTCTTGATAAATATTGTACATCTGCCTCTTTTTCTTCATATATTTCAGTAAATATTGAAAAATTATTTATTATAACTAATATTTCTGGCTCTTTGTTTTGTGACATAGAATTATAAGAATATATATTTCCACCATAATCTGCAAATAGTTTTTTTCTTTTTTCTAGTTGTCCCAACAATAATTTCATTAAATTATTTACTTTTTCTGTTTCGTGTGATAGCACAACATCTCCAACTTGTGGTGCTTGTTCAAATGCTTTTAATGTTTCAGCATCAAAGTCTAAAATATATAAATTAACTTCTGATGATGTGTAATCTTGTAATATAGAGTATATCATTGTTGTTAAGAACATTTCTTTTCCACTTCCAGATGCTCCAAATAGAACTACATTTCCTTCTTTAGAGATTGGTAATTTAAGCTCGCATTGTCTTTGTCTTTCTGGATCATCATATTCTCCTATTACTGGACAAAGTCCTTCTTTTTTGTCTATACTTACTTTATATTTTGATTTTATTTCATCAAGATAAATGTCTTTTGGTATTGGTGGTAACCAAAGTGGTTGTATCTTTATATTTTCTTTTTCTGATAGTTTTTTCAAATATTCTGTTATCACATCAAGTTGTTTTCTTGGTTTTTCAAGCATTATTTTCTTCTTGTCTATTTTGGCTTCTTTTATAACTCTTCCAACTTTATCGATTACTTGAACACTTTCATCTTTTTGTACTTCAACTTTTTCTGATGGATAATAAGGTGCTCCACACCATGCAGATTGGCCTAATTCAAATAATTCGTTATATCCTACTTGAAGATAAAATCTTCCTGTTTCTTTTAATTCTGCCGCTTCCGGTCTTTTTAACATGTCTTGGCTATCTGCTTTTTCTTGAACTTTTAAGCAAACTCTAAATTTTGTATTACTCCAAATTTGATCATCTACTACTCCACTTGGTTTTTGAGTAGCAAGTATTAAGTGTACACCTAAACTACGTCCAATTCTGGCTATACTTATAAGTTGTCCCATAAATTCAGGCTTTTGGCTTTTTAGTTCTGCAAACTCATCAGATATTATAAATAAATGTGGTAATGGTTCTTCTACTGCTCCATCTCTATATAATTTTTGATATTTATATATGTCTATATTGCTTATTCCTACTTTTTTGCTAGTCTCAGTAAATATTGTTTGTCTTCTTTTTAATTCGCTTTGAATTGATACTAAAGAACGTTTTACTTCCGCTCCATCTAAGTTTGTTATTATTCCTGCTGTGTGTGGAAGATTTTCAAATGCTTTAGCCATTCCTCCACCTTTATAATCTATTAAAATAAATGCTACTTCATTTGGATGATAATTTACAGCTAATGATAAAATAAAAGTCATTATAAATTCTGATTTTCCAGAACCTGTCATACCTGCAATTAGTCCATGTGGTCCATGAAATCTTTCATGTAAGTC
>CALXZT010000036.1 GCA_944393315.1 uncultured Clostridia bacterium | reverse complement strand
TACTGACAACAGAAATAGAACAGCTGCTGATGTTAGACATATATTTGACAAAGCAGGCGGAAATTTAGGAACAAATGGGTGCGTATCATATTTATTCAGTAAAAAGGGAGTAATAGTAATAGAAAAAGCTTCAACAAATAAAAATGAAGAAGAATTAATGATGATGGCATTAGAAGCAGGTGCAGAAGACTTTGAGATTGATGACGAAGTATATCAAATAACAGTTGAGCCTAGTAACTTCACAGAAGTAAGAGAAAAATTAGAAAGTGAAGGCTTAACCTTCTTAGAAGCTGAAGTTCAAATGATACCATCAACAACTATAACATTAGATTCACAAGCACAAGAAAAAATGGATAGATTAATAGAAAGACTTGAAGATTTAGATGATGTAATGAATGTGTATCACAATGCGGAAATTTAAGTAAAAAAGTTCTAAAATAAAAAATAAAGGCATATACTATAAGTGTATGTCTTTATTTTTTACCATCTATTTATAATTTGCTGAAAATATTATCTGGAGGGAAAACAACAAATGGAAGAGTTAAAATCTATACTACAATATTTTCCAAATAACATAAAAGAAACTATACTTCAAGCTATAAGCATATCACTTAGCGAATTTGTAGAAGAAATAAGAATTAGGCAAAGTAGACCAATTACTTTAAAAATAGGACAAGAAGTAATGGTGCTAGAACATGTTATAACAAAAGAAGAAATTAATGAGATATTTGAAAGAATTTGTGAAAATTCAATTTATTCATACAAAAAAGAAATATGTGAGGGTTTTATAACTATAAAAGGAGGACATAGAGTAGGAATCACAGGAACAGCAGTTATTGATGAAAAAATAAAAAATATAAATTATATTTCGAGTCTAAACTTTAGAATAGCAAGAGAAAAAAAAGGTAGTAGCAAGGAAATAATAAAACACGTAATTAATCAAAATGAAAACACTATTTTCAATACACTTATAATCTCTCCACCCGGAGGAGGAAAAACGACAGTATTAAGAGATATCTTAAGAAATCTAAGTAATGGAATAAAAGAATTAAATTTTTCTCCTAAAGTAGTAGGACTAGTTGATGAAAGAGGAGAAATTGCGGCTACATATAAGGGAGAACCTCAAAAAGATGTTGGGATAATGACAGATGTAATGAGCAATTTCCCAAAATCAATAGGAATGAAGATGCTGATACGTTCTATGTCACCACAAATAATTGCCTGTGATGAAATAGGAGGAATAGAAGACATACAAGCAATAAAGGTAGCCATTTGTTCAGGAGTTAAAGGAATATTTACAGCACATGGTAGAAACTTAGAGGAATTAATCCAAAATCCTGAATTAAATCACCTGATAACAGAAAATATAATAGAAAAAGTAATTCAACTAAGTATGCAAAAAAAAGGAACAGCAGAAAAAATCTTTGATTTGAAAAACCTAAATATGATTGAGTAATATACAAAAAAATTAAGCATATAATTATATATAGGACTTAAGATAAGGAGATATATATGTTTAATGTTGCAGTAGTAAATATAAAAGACATTTTAAAATATCTAGTCAGCATAACAATAATATTTTGTATAGTTATGTTTGTTACTAGATATTTTTCAAATTTTGATGAAAATGATAAAAATATAATAAAAATAGATAATAAAATCTCGGAAATAATCAAAACCAGTATGTTTATATGTTTAGATGAAACTATTCCTGCAATAAAGGAAACTAATCATGAACTTAATAACACTGACGAAGATCAAATTAATAAAAATAATATATTAGAGGGCTTATTAAAAATAGAACTTGCAATGTTTAATGAAAATCAAAAAAAAGATAACATTGACAATACAATAGGTAATCAGACAGAAAACACACAAGAGAGTATCCAAGAAGAAACTCAAAATCAAGAAATTAGTGAAAATACTCAAACTCAAGTTGTAACACAAAATCCATTAACAGACAATTACAACTCAGAATATCAAGGAGTAAAAATAAAAAATGAAACAAGTTTTGAATTAACATCAGATATATTATCACAAAGAATTGAGGTAAACAAAGACAATATAGTAATTTTCCATACACACACCTGTGAAAGCTATACAAGCAGCGAAAACTATCAATATCAACCAACAGGAAATTATAGAACAACAGATATTAACTTTTCAGTAGTAAGAGTAGGCAATGAACTTACAAAATATCTACAAGGATATGGTTATACAGTAATACATGATTCAACATATCATGATTATCCAGCATATTCAGGTTCTTATAATCGTTCATTAAATACAGTAGAAAATATTTTACAAACAACCCCAAGTGATATTATAATAGATATACATAGAGATGCAATTGGAAGCAGAGCAGATTATGCACCAACTGTAAAAATAGGAGATGACTATGCTGCACAATTAATGTTTGTAATCGGAACAAATGGAGGAGGCTTATGGCATCCAAACTGGCAACAAAACTTACAATTTGCGATAGAGGTACAAGAAAAAGCAAACGAATTATACCCAGGTCTTTTTAAGCCAATTATATTAAGAAATTCAAGATATAACCAACACTTAGGAAAAGCTGCATGCATAATAGAGGTAGGAGCAACTGGAAATACACTCGAACAAAGCATAAATAGTATGAAGTATTTGGCAAAAATTTTAAATGAAATTTAAAACTTTAGATAAAAAATTGGTCTTAGATTTATTTGCAGAGTTATATTTTTTCTGTTATAATAAACTCGAAAAAACAAAAAGAAGGTAATAAAATGTTAGAAAAAATAAATGGTGTAGAAGATGTAAAAAAATTAGATTTAAAACAGAAAAAACAATTAGCAAAGGAAATAAGAAAATACATATTACAAACCATATCAGAAAATGGAGGACACTTAGCATCTAATTTAGGTGTAGTCGAATTAACAATTGCACTTCATAGCATTTATAATGTACCAGAAGACAAAATAATATGGGATGTTGGACACCAGATTTATACACATAAAATATTAACAGGAAGAAAAGAAGAATTTAAAAAAATAAGAACAAAAGAAGGAATAGCAGGTTTCCCAAAAACATGCGAATCTGAAATGGATTGTTTTAATACTGGACATAGTAGCACCTCAATTTCAGTAGCACTAGGAATGGCAAGAGCCAGAGATATTAGGAAAGAAAAAAATAATGTGATAGCTGTAATTGGAGATGGAGCATTAACTGGAGGGATGGCCTTAGAAGCATTAAATGATGCAGGTAGTAGTAAATCCAAAATAACAGTAATTTTAAATGATAACGAAATGAGCATTTCAAAAAATGTTGGTGGAATTAATATGCTTTTAAGTAAATTAAGAGCAAAAAAACTTTACTCAAGAACTAATATAAAGTTAAAAAAGTTAATAAGCAAAATTCCAAAGGTAGGAGCGTTTTTGGTAAAATCAGTGCAGAGAATAAAAAGAGGAATAAAGCAATTGATTATTCCAAAAATGTATTTTGAGGACATTGGATTCACATATTTAGGACCAGTAGACGGACATGACATAGAAAAACTAGAAAGTATTTTAAAACTTAGCAAACAAATAGAAAATCCGGTCTTAATACATGTTTTAACTAAAAAAGGAAAAGGATATAAAATAGCAGAAGAAAATCCTGATAAATTTCATGCAATAGGAGCATTTGACGTAGAAACAGGAAAAACAAAAAAACAAAAAGCAAAAGATTATTCAGAAATATTTGGTGACAAACTAGTAAAATTAGCAGAAAAAAATAACAAAATTGTTGCAATAACAGCAGCAATGAAAGATGGAACAGGACTTAGAAAGTTTAGTCAAAGATTTAGCACAAGATTTTTTGATGTAGGAATTGCAGAACAACATGCACTTGGATTAGCTGCGGGTATGGCAAAATCGGAAATGATTCCAGTTGTACCAATATATAGTTCATTTTATCAGAGAGCATATGACCAAGTAATTCATGATATATGTATGCAAAATTTGCATGTTATAATGTGCGTAGATAGAGCAGGACTAGTTGGAGCAGATGGAGAAACACATCATGGGGCTTTTGACATGTCATTTTTTAAATTAATTCCAAATTTGACAATCTTATCACCAAAAGATTTTAAAGAATTAGAAAAAATGTTAAAATTTGCAGTAGATTTAAAAAAGCCAGTAGTGATAAGATATCCAAGAGGGGGAGAAGCAAAAGAAGAATTTAAAAAGCATGAAGAAATAGAATTAGGAAAAGCTGAAATATTGCAAGAAGGAAAAGATATAACTATAATAGGAATAGGTAAAACAGTTGCAAGTGCTGTAGAACTTGCAAAAGAACTTAAAGATAGAAAAATCAATGCAGAAGTTATAAATAGCAGATTTTTAAAACCATTTGATAAAGAAACAATAAAAAAATCTATATCTAAGACCAAAAAAGTTATAACTTTAGAAGACAACACTATAATAGGAGGACTTGGAAGTGAGATAAAAGAAATTATTGCAAGTGATAATGCTATGCATGACATTGAAATAGAATCATATGGCTTAGAAGATAAATTTATGGGATATGAAACATGGGAAGATATATTTAAAAAAGTCAAAGAAAAAATCGTAAAATAAAAGGAGGAACAGTATGAAAAAAGTTTTATTTATATCAAGCACAGGTGGACATTTAAATGAACTTATGCAATTAAAACCGTTATTTTCAAAATATGATTATCATATTATAACAGAAAAAGACAAAGCAAATTTAAGTCTAAAAGAAGAATACAAAGAAAGAATAGATTATTTGCCATATGGAACTAGAAGCAAATTATTTACATATATATTCAAATATTTATATTTATGTTTAAAAACAATATACTTGTATTTTAAAATAAGACCTAAATATATAGTTACAACAGGAACACATACAGCAGGACCAATGTGTTATCTAGGCAAAATATTTGGAAGTAAAATAATTTATATAGAAACAATAGCAAATGTAAACAAAAAAACAGCTACAGGAAAATTAATTTATCCAATAGCAGATTTATTTATAGTTCAATGGATGGAAATGCTAGAGATATACCCAAGAGCTGTTTATGGTGGTTCAATTTATTAAAAATTATAGGGGGAAATAAACATGATATTAATTTTACTAGGAACTCAAAATAATAGTTTCCACAGATTACTAGAAGAAGTAGAAAAAAATGTAGAAAAAGGAAATATAGATGAAGAAGTAGTAATTCAAGCAGGTTATACCAAATATGAACCTAAAACACAAAAACAGCATATTAAAGTTTTTAATACAATTCCTCAAAAAGATCTTAATGATTTAATTGAAAAGGCAAATCTAGTAATATCACATGGTGGTGTGGGTTCAATGGTAACTGCAAATCAAAAGGGAAAAAAAGTCATAGCAGTTCCAAGATACAAAAAATATCATGAACATGTAAATGATCACCAAGTCAAGACAATAGAAATATTTGCCAAAAGAGGGTATGTAATGCCTATAAAAAATGTAGAAGATTTAGGACAAGCTTTAAAAGATATTAAAAATTTTAATCCAACTATATATAAAAAAGATGAACATAGCAACATTATAGAAATAATAGAAAAATTTATAGGAGATTAAAAAAGTATACTTAATTTGATAAAAATTTTTAAACAAAATGATAAAAAAAAAAAAATCAGAAAAAAAGATAGAAAAAGAAAAAATTTCTATTTTTTTTTCATGTTAAACCTATTGCAAAAAACTATATTTATTGTTATGATTAATCTGAATAAAAATGTGACAAAAATATTAAATAAAAGACACGTGAAAGGAGAAAAATGTTAGCATAAAACTAACATAAAATAGAAAAATGATAGAATTTAGAAATGTAAATAAAACATATAGCACAGGAACAGAAGCAGTAAAAAATGCTAATTTTATAATAGAAAAAGGAGAGTTTGCATTTTTAGTAGGATCATCAGGAAGTGGTAAATCAACTTTAATAAAATTAATTCTAAAAGAAGAGGAACCAACCTCAGGGAACATAATAATAAATGGAAAAGATACGACATTTTTAAAACCTAACAGAATTCCATATCTAAGAAGGAGCATGGGAGTAGTATTTCAAGATTTTAGATTACTTCCAGATAAAACAGTTTATGATAATGTTGCATTTGCAATGTATATAGTTGGTGCAACACCTAGACACATAAGAAGGCAGGTGCCAATGGTACTTTCACTAGTGGGATTAAGTGGAAAAGCAAAAATGTATCCAAATGAATTATCAGGTGGAGAGCAACAAAGAGTTGCTTTAGCAAGAGCCTTAGTAAATAATCCATCAATGTTAATTGCAGATGAACCTACTGGAAACTTAGATCCAGATACTGCATGGGACATAATGAATTTATTAAATGATATAAACTTAAGGGGAACAACAATAGTTGTTGCAACACACGCAAAAGAAATTGTAGATAGAATGAAAAAAAGGGTTATACATGTTAGTCAGGGCAAAATAGTAAGAGATGATAAAAAAGGTGGTTATAACTGTGAAGTATAATGTATTAAATTATTTAATAAAAGAAGGATTTATAAGTGTATTTAAAAACAAAAAAGCAACACTTGCATCATTAGGAACAATGTGTGCAACAATGTTTATTTTTGGAATATTTTTTGCTCTAGGAGAAAATATTAATTTTTTTGTAAAAGGAATACAAGAAGACCAAGCAATAAGAGTTAATATTGAAAAAACTGCTACAGATGAGGAAATAGAAACACTTAGAGAAGAAATTCAAAAAATTCCTGGAGTAAATGCGGAAAATATTGAGCTACAAACCGAAGAAGAAGGAATGGATTCCTTGAAGGAACAATGGGGAGATAATGCATATGTGCTAGATGCATTTGATGCACAGATTCTTCCAAAAGCATTTATAGTCAGGTTAACAGACTTAGAACTAAACTTACAAGTACAAGATGAAATTAGAAAATTAGATAATGTAAAAAATATAACTAATGCAAATCAAACAGTTAGTGCACTAACTAGTGTAGCTAAAGGAGTAAGAATCGTAACAATTGTATTATTAATACTTTTAATCATAATATCAATATTTATAATATCAAATACAATAAAATTAACAGTACATGCCAGAAGAAAAGAAATATCAATAATGAAATATGTAGGAGCAACAAATAGTTTTATCAGATTTCCTTTTATCGTAGAAGGTATCATAATAGGACTAATTGCAGGAGCAATTACAATACTTTTGATTGGAGTAGCTTATAATGGGTTAATGCCAATTTTTGCTAATAATGAAACTTCAATAAAATTGGGAATAAATATAGTAAGCTTTTCAGACATGTTTGCATCAATAGTAATAGTATACATGATATTAGGAATAGGAATAGGCGTCATAGGAAGTAGTATTTCTATGAAGAAATATTTAGAAGTATAATGATAAATGAAAGGAATAAGTAAATGCGTAAAATTTTATGTATTTTTCTAATAATATCATTATTAAGCTATAGTATATGTATTTATGCTGAAGAAAATGAAGAAGCAATACAACTAAATCAAGAACAAAACAATACACAAGACGAAAATAAAAACTTAGAACAGCTTCAAAGTGAGGCAGAGGAGATAAATAAGCAGATAGCAGAAAACTCAGCAAAACTTGAACTGGTTGAAGACGAACTATCACAAAATCTTATGCAAGTACAAGAAATAGATAGCAAGATACAGACCTCAGAACAAGAATTAAATGAGCTGAATAATGAAGTACAAAAATTAAATGAAGATATAAAAAATATAGAGGAAGAATTAAATACTAAGCAAGAAAAATATGAAAAAATAAACAAACAAGCAGAAAGTATTCTTGTAATGATGTATGAGCAAGGAAACATACAGTACTTAGATGTATTATTATCTTCTAATGATATAGTTGATTTTATATCTAATTATTATTTGGTCTCAGAATTAATTCAGTATAATGTAGAGCTAGTTGAAGAAGCTGCAAAACAAAAACAAGAGATTGAAAACATTGCAAAAGGTTTAGAAAATCAAAAAGATGAAGTGATCGCAAAGAAAAAGGAACAGCAAAAGGTAAGCCAAGTATTAGCAAATACTAAAACATCAAGAGAATATTATATGTCCAAACTAACAGAAGAAGAAAGACAAATACAAACACAAATTGAAGAATATCAAATACAAATGGCTGAGATAGAAATAGAAATAAGAAAATTATCAGTAGCTCAAAGCTTTGGAGAAGATTATATAGGTGGAGACATGATTTGGCCAATCCCTGGTTATACAACAATAACTTCACAATATGGAATGAGAACACACCCAATAACAGGACTATACAGCCTACATACAGGAACAGATATCAGTGCACCTATAGGAGCAAACTTCATAGCATCAGCTTCAGGTGTTGTCACAAAAGCAGAATATAACAAATATTATGGCAATATGGTAATAATAGACCATGGAGGAGGAGTTCAAACTTTATATGCACATGGTTCAGAAATAGTAGTAAAATTAGGGGATTTAGTATCTAAAGGAGATGTAGTATTAAAAGTAGGCTCAACAGGATATTCAACTGGGCCACATGCACATTTTGAAATAAGGTTAGATGGAAAAACAGTTAATCCATTGGACTATGTAAAACCTTAATAATAAATTCAAAAAACTAAAATATACTAAAAAGAAAGGAATAAAAAATGAAAAAAACAGTTGGAATTTTATTAATAATAGTAATGATTTTACAAACAGCCATAGTATTAGCAGTAAGCAGAGAAGACTTAGAAAATCAACAAGAAGAAACTCAAACAAATATAAAAGAAACAGAAAAAACCATAGAAGAAATTCAAGCACAAAAATCTGATGCGATGAAAGAGGTTGAAAGCTTAATTAACCAAATATCAGAATATCAAACTCAATTAGATGAGTTAGAATCTCAAATATCTGATTTACAAACCCAAATAGACCAAGCAGAAAAAGATATTGCAACAAAAGAAGAAGAATACGGAGAGCGAAAAGAATTAGCAAATGAAGTAATTGTAGCAATGTATGAACAAGGAGAAACAACATATTTAGATGTACTGTTATCATCAGCTAATATAGTTGACTTTATCTCAAAGTATTATTTAATTTCAGAACTTACAAATTATAATGTAGAACTATTAAAGTCTATTGAACAAGAAAGAATAGAAATTGAAAATCAAAAAGCAGAATTAGAAAATGACAAAAAAGAATTAGACACAGCAAAGGCCTCTAAAGAAGAAAAATACAATGAATTAAAAGCTGCTCAAGAAAAGAAAAACGCACAAGTTGCAAAATTAACTGCAGAAGAAAAAGAAGAGCAAGCAGAATTAGAAAAATTTAAAGAAGACCAAAGAAATATAGAAAATGAATTGAAAAAAATACTAGAACAAGAGTCAAACAAAAACAATGGAAATGACATATCATATACACCAAGTAAAAGTGGATACATATTTCCTGTTGCAGGTTTATCAAAAGCAAACATAAACAACAAAACATATCCTTCATATACCGGACATACAGGAGTAGATATAAATATAAATGTTATAGGGAAAAATGTAATAGCCGTAAAAGATGGTACAGTAGAGATATCTAGAGCAATAACAGGAAGTATAAAAAATTATGATTCAAATGGAAAATATGTAGGGTCATATAGTAGCTATGGAGAATATGTAGTAATAAACCATCATGATGGAACAATGACTCTTTATGGACATATGAAAGCAGGTTCAAGAAAAGTAGTGGCAGGTCAAACAGTAAAACAAGGTCAAGTTATTGGAACAGTTGGAAACACAGGAAACTGTTTGCCAAGACCAACACCATCAAACCCATTAGCAGGAACACATTTACATTTTGAAGTTAGAGTTAATGGAAGTCCAGTAAATCCATTACCATATTTGCCATAAATTTAGAATATAATTTATACGACAAAACTATTTTTGCAAATAGATTAAGACTAGAGAAAGGAGATATGTTAGATTAACATAAAAAATAACATGAATGAAGAAAAATTACAAAAAACTTATAAATATGTAATGATAATAGCAATTACTGCACTTATTACATTTTTAGTAACAAGTATTTGTATATCAAACTACTATACAAGTCCAAACAACGCTAATATAGGGATTTCCTTAAGTGCTATTAGAGATATAATTGATGAATGCTATTTAGGAGAAATTGATGAGCAGAATCTAACAGAAGGGGCAATAAAAGGCTATGTAGAAGGACTAGAAGATTCATATTCAGAATATATATCTGCTGACGAAATGGAAGAATATAAAACACAATTGTTAGGCAATTATGTAGGCATTGGAATTTATATGATAGAAAACCAAGAATACAATTTAATACAAGTATTAGCACCAATTAAAGAGAGTCCAGCAGCAGAGGCAGGAATTTTACCAGGTGACTTTATAAAAAGTATAGATGGAGTAGAATATACTGCTGAAAATATGACAGTAGCTGCAAATAAAATAAAAGGTAAAGAGGGAACAAAAGTAAAATTAGTAATAATAAGAGAAAATGAAGAAATAGAATTTGAACTAACAAGAAAAACAGTAATTACAAACCCAATTGTTGAAGAAGTTCTAGAAAATAATATAGGATATTTGGCAATAACAAGTTTTGACAGTGGAACAGCAGAGGAATTTAAAAGAAAATATGAAGATTTACAAAATAAAGGAATTAAAGGACTAATTATTGACTTACGAAATAATGGAGGAGGAATAGTATCAGAAACACTTAAAATTGCTGAATATATTGTTAATAAAGGAGATACTCTATTAATTACTGTAGACAAAGACAACAATGAAGAAATATCTAAATCTGAAGAAGACCCAATTGTAGATGTTCCTGTAGTAGTTTTAGTAAACGAAAACTCAGCAAGTGCATCAGAAATATTAGCAGGAGCATTAAAAGATTTAAATAAAGCAACTATTGTTGGAACTAAAACATATGGAAAAGGTGTAATTCAACAAATCATGACATTGACAAATGGTGCAGGATTAAAATTAACCATTGAGGAATATTATACGCCAAATAAAAATAAAATAAACCAAATTGGTATTGAACCAAATGAGATAGTGGAATTACCAGAAAGTGTAGAAAACGCATGGCTACTTGAAAGAGAAGATGACACCCAACTTGATAAAGCAATAGAAATATTAAAAAATAAATAAGGGAGACATATAATGAACTTACCAAATAAATTAACAATATTTAGAATTGTATTAGTACCAATCATGGTTATTATTCCATTACTAGATATTCAAGGAACATGGTTAGGGATACCATATACATATTGGATTATTAACTTTATATTTATAATAGCTTCAATAACAGATAAATTAGATGGATATTTAGCTCGAAAGAACAATCAAGTAACAAACTTTGGAAAATTTGCTGATCCATTAGCAGACAAAATACTAGTATTATCTGCTATGCTTCTACTTGTGGATTTGGGAAAACTTCCTGCATGGATTCCAATTATAATATTAGCAAGAGAATTCATAGTGTCTGGATATAGATTAATTGCTGTAGAACAAGGAGGAAAAGTTATATCAGCATCAATATTTGGAAAAATAAAAACAGTAACACAAATAATAGCAATAATAATAGCATTTATAGACATAAATAGTTTTGGAACTTGTTTTAACGGAGGATTAACTGGTATACAGTTAGTATTAAATATATTGCAAACATCAATGATGATAATTTGCGTATTAGCAACAATAATATCAGGAATAGACTACTTAAAAGATGGAAAAAAATTTTTAATGTAAATATTTTAAAATCAATTTAATAAAAATATATATTCTGCTAAAAAATGACTGTTTTAACACTTGAATAGATAAATCTATTCAAAGGTAAAATAGTCATTTTTTAAAATCTTAAATGCTTTGTCAAAAATTTTTTGCTTGAACATAAAAATATAATATAACTTGTCATAAACATATACTTTTCATAATACTATTATGTAAGGTGATAAAAGTGACATATTATTTAAAAGAAGGACAAAGGCTTATGTTTTCAACAATTAAGCTTTTTGAAAATGAATGCCTAATATCAAATTTAAGTACTAATATAACTAAAAGAAAAGCAGAAAAAATAATAAAAAAAATGAAAAAAAAGAAAATTGAACAAGTAGTTCTAAGCAAACAAATAAAACAAAATAAAAAGATTATTGATGAATTAAATAATTATGACATAATCATTTTGGATGGAAAGTGGCTAATGCAATACTTGTTGCATCAAATTATTTGTTATTTACAAGAAAAGCAACAAATATCAAACATAGATGAAATTACCATTTTAGCTAATGACTTAACAAATGAAGTGAATAAAAATATAAAAAAATTTGCTAATACATATAAAAAAATAAGAATTGTGACAAATCATTTAGAAAAGTTTAATAGATTTGAAGAAGAATTGTATGAAACTAATGGAATATCAATAATAATTACTAACAATAAAAGAAAAGCATTATCAAAATCAGAATTAATTATTAATTTTGATTTTGTACAAGAAACAATAAATCAATATAATATCTATGAAAAAGCCATTATTATTAATCTGAATAGCCCAATAAAAATTAATAAAAAAAGATTTTGCGGACTTTTAATAACTGACTATGAAGTCGAGCTTCAAAATCTTGAAAAAGAAAATGAAACAAAATTATTAAATTTAAATGATATAATAAAAAAACAAAATGAATTTGCATTAAAAGAAATTTTAGAAGATCAAATTTATTCCAATATTGAAAAAACGCTAAATTCCAATGCATTTGAAACAATAGAAAATATTATAAAAAAATATAATATAAATATAAGCCAACTATATGGGATAAATCGGAGTGATAAGCTAAAAAGACACACAAAAAACCAATACAATTCAATTAATAAACATTGCTTTTTTAAATAAAGTATAATATAATAATTCTGTCAAAGGAGGAAACGAAAATGGCAGAAAACAAACATAGAAAAAGTTCAAATAAAAAAAACATATCTAAATCTAAAAAGAAAACACAGATAGAAAAACAAAATGAAAAAGAAATAAAAAAAGGAAAGAAAATTAAATTTAAAGATAAACATCCAAAAGCAGCTCTAATTATCAAAATTTTAATAATTATAATTTTGATATTAACTGTTATAGGAGCAGGGATTTTTATTGGTGCAATATATGGAGCTTTTGGAGATGGTAGGCCTGGGGGGACGGGAGGAAAACTATGTGGACAGCCTGTCCAGAGGGATGA
>CALXZT010000035.1 GCA_944393315.1 uncultured Clostridia bacterium | reverse complement strand
TATTTATGTAGTTGCTTATCAACCCAGTTCTTATACAGAACTGCTGCTAAGGCAACGTTTAATGTTAAAGATAACATTAAAGATATTATAAAAAATAGTATCACTTTAACCATAAACATCACCACCCTTCCTACGAAGATTCGTAAAATTGGTGGCAAAACCACATCTATTTATGATCATTTCTTATGATTTTGAATGTAGCACATTATTTAGCAAAATATACAACAAGAACCTTGAAAAAGTATCTATTACTAGATAATGTTTTTTATTAAAAACCATCAACTAGTAACAAATGATTTTACTATTGTAAATTTTAAAATTTCATGTTATATTATAAACAGTCAAAAAACAAATTTGTGGATACAATTCCTGCAAATTATTGATATAAATGTGTTAAAGAATTAAAATAGATATTTTTAACAAACTAGATTTTAAATACTTGTCTAGTTATGGCACCAAAGTTCTCAAATCTATTAGAGAACTTTTTTAAAATGTGCGACATGCATGTCGTTTAGCTCGATTAAAGGTTTGGAGAAAACATGGAACAAAATATAGAAGATAAACTACTACTTGCAAAACTGCAAGACAAAATAAAATTTTGTAGAAATCGTAATAAAATAGTAAGCACAGAATTTCTAAATATATACCAAAACAAATTAGTGCAAAACAAATTAAATGAATTAAAAATAAAAAAATATATATTTCATGGTGGATTTGAAGAGGCAGAAAACAAGTTATTAATATTATACCCAGAAAAACTTAATAAAGAAATTGTATTAAATTCAATAGACGAAATAATAAATGTAATAAAAATAACACTACCAAACGAATTAACAGGAAAATATAAGCATAGAGACTATTTATCAGCAGTAATGAGACTAGGATTAGGAAGAGAAAGAATAGGTGACATTATAGTATATGATAAAGAAGCATACATAATTGTTCTTAAAGAAAATGCAGAATATATAAAAAATTCATTAAAAGAATTTACAAGATTTAAAAAAACACAAATTAAAACAATAAAAGTACAAGAAATACAAGCAAAAACACCAGAACTAATGCCAATAGAAATACATGTAAGTTCAAATAGGCTAGACAGTATAGTTTCAGAAATAGCAAAAACTTCAAGAAATAAAGCTGAAGAATTAATCAAAAACGAAAAAGTCTCAATAAATTGTAGATATGAATATAAGAGCTCAAAGCAAGTAAATATAGGAGATATAATAATCGTTAGGGGAAGCGGAAAATACATTGTAGATAATATAAAAGAAAAAACAAAAAGCAAAAGATTAGCTATAACTTTAAAAAAGTATGTATAAAATCTGTTAAAAAGAGGAAAAATCCTCCTTTCAACAAATTATTTTTTCCCTAAAACAATTGAAATTTCCTTAGAGATTTTACCGTGCGACACATTTAGAACAACAGTATCATTCGGCTTTTTTGTATATATATATTCTTTTAAATCATTCATTGTAGAAAGTGATATACCATCAATAGAATTTATAATGTCTCCTTCTTGTAAATTGCTAGAAGCAGCAGGACTAGCGGAAGTAATTTGAACAATATATATCCCACTAGTAAAATTATTAGAACTAGAAGACAAATATGGAATTACATTTGAATCATATGCAGAAATTCCTATAAAAGCCTCTTCAAAAGAACCTACATTTTTAAAACTTTCAATAACGGGTTTTACAACATTTATTGGAACTGCAAATCCGATTCCTTCAGCAGAAGTAATTTTTACAGTATTAATACCAATAATTTCACCACTAGGTAATAAAAGTGGACCGCCACTATTCCCAGGATTAATTGTCGCATCTGTTTGAATTAAATCTGTCATATAAGATGCATTGTTATCTTCTTCAAGTTTAATAGTTCTATTAGTTGCACTAACAATCCCAGAGGTAACGGTACGTCTAAATTCAAAACCAATAGGATTACCAATTGCATAAACAGAATTTCCAGATTTAATAGAATCAGAATCTCCTAGAGTTACTGGATTTAGTCCATAAGCATTTATTTTGCAAATTGACAAATCTAAATCTGTGTCAGACCAAACAACTTTTGCTTCATAACTATTTCCATTTTCCAAAGTCACATAGCAAGAACTATATTTTTCACCAGTTACATGACTATTACTAAGAATATACCCATTATCAGATACTATCATCCCAGTTCCAGAGCCAATTTCACTACTATAATCGTTAGAAAAAATTGAATTATTCTTACTTTGAAATTTTGAAATCCCAACAACTGATTTAGAAACAGATTCAATCATATCAGAGATTGATATACTATTAGAAATTTCATTTTGTACTGAATCTGAATCATCTGTAGTCTTTGTTTTAGTTGCTTCATATTGAGAATCATTATTAGAAGCAATATAATTAATATACACATAATATAAAGCCAAATAAGCTAAAATTATAAAGGAAAAGAATAAAATAAAAATTATTGAATTTTTTTTATGAGTTTTTTTCACGTTATCACCATAATTAGTTTTCACAAAAATGCTGAAAATAAACAAAAAAACATGATGAAATAAAAAAGTATAAAAAAATGTCAAAATATAAAATAAAATTTGATTTTAATACTTGCAAGTGATATAATTTCATATATACTATGTAATAAATGGAGAAAAAATGGGGGAAAAAGAAATGTTTGAACTAACGACTCCACAAAGAAGTATATGGATGATGGAGCAATTTTATAAAGGAACAAACATCAACAACATTTGTGCAACACTAACAATAAATAAGGATGTAGATATAAAAAAATTAAATCAAGCAATTAATATATTTGTTCAAAGAAATAAGAGCTTTGGACTAAATTTCAAGATTGTAAATGGAGAATTAAAACAATATTTTACTGAACTTAAAGACATTCAATTTGAGCAAGTAAAATTAAAAGACAAAAAAGCAGTTCGAAAATTAGCAAAAGAAACTGCTGAAGAAATTTTTGACATTGAAGGAGAAAGATTATTTAAATTTAAACTTTTTAAATTGGATAATAATAATGGTGGTTTTGTAGTAATGACACACCATTTGATTTCTGATGCTGGAACAATGTCAATCATAGGAAAAGAAGTTACAGAAATTTATTCAAAAATAATTTCAGGAGAAGAAATAGAAGAAAAAGAATATTCTTATGAGCAATATATTCTAGATGAGAAGGAATATTTAAAAAGCCAAAAATTTATTAAAGATAAGAAGTACTGGTGTGATAATTTTGCTACCATTCCTGAAGTCGCAAAGATACCAGTAGTTTCAGGAAATTCTCGTGAGGTGTTAAACGGAAAATCTACAAGAGAAGAATTTATACTTAATATTGATTTAGTAACAAAAATTTCACAATTTTGTAGTCAAAATAAAATTTCAAATTTTAATTTCTTTATGGCTGTATATGCTATTTATTTAGGCAGAGTAAGCAATTTAAAAGATTTTGTTATAGGTACACCTATACTAAACAGAACAAATTTCAAAGAAAAGCATACAACAGGTATGTTTATTAATACAGCCCCATTACGCATAAAAATAGATGATAATGTAGACTTTATAAGTTTTGCGACAAGTATAGCGCAAAGCTCTATAAGCATGCTTAGATATCAAAAATATTCATATCAATTACTATTAGAAGAACTTAGAAAAACTCATGGTAATTTACCAACTTTATTTGATGTAATGCTTTCATATCAAGTAACAAAAGCAAATGATAGGGAATCAAAGATACCATATGAAGTAGAATGGATTCCTTCAACAACAATTTCAAATGGAATTTATATACATTTGCATGATAATGATGATGAAGGAACTTTAAATATAGATTATGACTATCAAATAGAAAAATATAACAAAAAAGATATGGAAAATATGCATAATAGAATATTGCATATCATTGATCAAGTGTTAGAAACCAGCAACATGCTAGTACAAGATATTGAGATCGTTACAGAAGAAGAAAAATATAAAATATTATATGAATTTAATAATACAAAGACAGATTATCCAAAGGATAAAACAATTGTTGATTTATTTGAAGAACAAGTTGAAAAAACACCAGACAATGTAGCTATTGTTTGTGGAAAACAGAATTTAACTTATAGAGAATTAAATGAAAAAGCAAATAGTTTAGCGAATTATTTGGCAGAAAAGTATAATATACAAAACCAAGAAAAGATAGGATTATATATAGACAAATCATTAGAAAGTATAATAGCTATATTAGCAACAATAAAATTAGGGGCGATATATGTACCAATAGATATAAAATATCCTAAAGAAAGAACAGAGTATATATTACAAGATACAGAATGTAAAGCGATTTTAACAAAAGGCAACTATATAAATTCATTGCCAAAAGAAAAAATAAATATAAACATAGAAGTAACAGAGAACTTATATAAAAATTCTAAAAAGGAAAATTTAAAAAGAAAAGTTGAACCAGAAGATTTAATTTATATAATGTATACATCTGGTTCAACAGGAAAACCAAAAGGAGTAATGATTAAACATAGAAATATAGTAAGATTAGTAAAAAATACTAATTATATAGATTTCTCAAAATGCCAAAATATATTGCAGACCGGTTCTATTGTATTTGATGCTTGCACATTTGAAATATGGGGAGCATTATTAAACGGTTTAACTTTATACATAATTGAAACGAATAACCTTTTGACACCAGATACTTTAGAAAAATACTTGAAGGAAAACAATATAGATACACTATGGCTTACAGCACCATTATTTAATCAATTATGTGAAAATAATCCACTAATATTCAAAACTGTCAAATATCTATTAACAGGAGGAGATGTACTGTCTCCAAAGCATATTAATATGGTTAAAGATGCAAATCCAGATTTAACCATAATAAACGGATATGGACCTACCGAAAATACTACTTTTTCTTGCTACTTTAGGATAGATAAAAAATATAATAGTAGCATTCCAATAGGAAAACCAATATCTAACTCAACAGCATATGTAGTGTCAGAAAATGGAAAATTACAGCCCATAGGAGTAAAAGGAGAAATATGGGTCGGAGGAGATGGAGTTGGAAAAGGCTATCTAAATAGAGAAGATTTAACCCAAGAAAAATTCATAAAAAATCCATATGGAACGGGAACAATATATAAAACAGGTGATGTGGCTGAATTATTACAAGATGGAAATATAAAATTCATAGGAAGAATTGATGGACAAGTTAAAGTAAGAGGATTTAGAATTGAACTGAACGAAATTGATAGTGCAGTTAACAAATTTCCGGAAATATATAAAGTATTTACATTAATCAAAGATGCTAATCAAGGTAAAGCTATAGTGACATATTTTACGGCTAGTAAAAATATAGATATAAAAGACTTAAGAGAATTTCTAAAAAAAGAATTGCCATTGTATATGATGCCTAATAATTTTGTACAAATAGAAAAGTTTCCATTAAATGTAAACGGAAAAATAGACAAAAATAAATTGCTAGAAATTACTGTAAAAGAAGAGAAAAAAAATATTCTTGCACCTAAAAATGAAAATGAAAAAATACTTTTGAATATCTTTAAAGAAATTTTACAAAAAGAGGATATAAGCATTAGCGATAGTTTTTTTGAATTAGGTGGAGATTCTTTATCTGCCATAAAGTTAACTACAAAAATATTTGAAAAATTCAAAATACAACTAGGAATAAAAATTATATTTGATAATCCAACCATAAGTGAGCTTGCCCAAATAATAGAAGAAACAAATGAAATAAAAGGGACAAGAATACAAAAGTCACAAGAAAAAGAATACTATGAAACATCATCAGCGCAAAAAAGAATATATTATGCTTCGGCACAAGACGAAGAAAGTACATTATATAATATATCTGGAGCTCTTATATTAGATAAAATGCCCGATGTGAATAAATTAGAAAATAGTATTAACTTACTACTTGAAAAACATTCGGGATTAAGAACTACATTCAAAATAATAAATGGGGAGCTAATGCAAAAAATTGAAAGAACTAAAAACATTAAACTGGATGTTAAGAAGAATGATTTGCTAGATTTAGATAAAATATTTAAAAATTTTGTAAAACCATTTAAACTAACAAATTCACAATTAATAAGAATGGAACTGAATGAATTGAAAGATGGCAGAGCCTTTTTTATAATTGATATCCATCATAGCATATGTGATGGAACATCATTAACTATATTGCTAAACGAATTATTAAAAACATACAATGGAGAAAAAATAGAAGAAGAGAAAATTAAATATAAAGACTTTGCAGAATGGGAATATAAAAAATTACAAAATAAAGAATTAAAAAATGTTGAAGAATACTGGATTAACCAATTTAAAGAAGATATACCAATATTAGATATTCCAACAACGTATAAAGGAAATGGAAAAAATAATTTTGATGGAAATAGTGAATATGTAAAAATAACTTCAGAAATGGCAGAAAAAACAAATAAACTATCAGAAATATTTAGCTGTACCCCATATATGATATATTTAGCAGTTTATTATATACTGCTTTTAAAATATACAGGTCAAAAAGACATAATTGTAGGTACTCCTATTTCCGGAAGATATTTATCTGAATTAGAAAATGTGATTGGAATGTTTGTAAATACACTTCCTTTAAGGAGTAAAATAGATGCAGAAAGTTCATTTTCAAAATATATTCAAGAAATAAAAATGATGTGCTTAAATGCGTTTGAAAATCAAGAATATCCACTAGAGCTTATAAATGATAAAATTCAAGTTCAAAGGGAAGATGGGAAAAGAAGATTATTTGATACCATGTTCATATTTCAAAATAATGGATATCCAGAATTTAAATTAGATGGAATAGACGCCAAATATTATATACCAAAGCCGAATGTGTCAAAGTTTGATATATCTTTAGAACTAATTCCAAACAACGAAAAATCATTAGATATGCGTGTGGAATATTGTACAGACCTATTTGACAAAGAATATGTCAGAAGTTTTGGAGAGCATTATTTGAAAATTCTACAAGAAGTTTGTAACGACAAAGATGTAAAAATTAAAGATATTAATATATTAACAGAAAAAGAAAAAAATATATTAAAAGAATTTAATAATACAGCAGTAGAATATTCTAAAGATAAATCAATAATAAAATTATTTGAAACACAAGCAAAAATGCATCCTGATGAAACTGCTATAATTTTTGAAAATAAAAAGGTAACATACAAAATTCTAAATGAAAAAGCAAATATATTAGCTCACGAATTAATATCAAAAAATGTAACACCAAAAAATGTTGTAGGAATTTTACTATCACGTTCAGAGAATGTAATAGTATCAATGTTAGCAACGCTAAAAGCAGGATGTGCATACATGCTAATAGACCCAGATTTACCAAATGATAGAATAACTTATATGTTATCTGATAGTAATGCTCAAGGACTAATAACAGAAGAAACCGCTAAATATATAAAGTTTAAAAATAAAGTATTTATAGATAAAACATCAGACCATTCAACTGAAAATATTAGTATCGAGGATAGTATCGATAATCCATTTTCAATAATATATACTTCTGGCTCTACAGGAAAACCTAAAGGAATAAAGACAAGAAATAAAGGAATATTAAATCTTATCAATAGTTATAAAAATATACTAAAACTTGAAAGGTACAACAAATTTTTAAGTATATGCTCAATGTCCTTTGATATGTTTACAGTAGAAATAATATTACCTCTATTATTAGGTAAAACTTTGATATTAACAAACGAAGAGGAGCACAAATCTCCCATAGATATAAACAATATAGTTGATAAATATAATGTAGAAATAATGTTTACAACACCATCAAAATGTCATTTACTATTGATGGCTAATAACTCAGAAAAACTAAAAAAATTAAAAAATATCCAATTTGGTGGAGAAAGTTTTAAAACATCAATATATTATGAAATAAAAGCATTAGCAAAACATATTGAAATATATAATGAATATGGACCATCAGAAATTACATCATGTTGTTCAATTAAGCATATAGTAGATACAGATGATATATCAATTGGAAAACCAATAAACAATACACAAATATATATATTAAATGAAAATAACAAGATATGCCCAATAAATGTACCAGGAGAAATATGTATTGCAGGAGATGGAGTTTCACTAGGATATGTAAATAATATTAATATGACTGAAAAGACATTTATAGAAAATCCATTTGGAGAAGGACTAATTTATAAAAGTGGAGATATTGGCAAAATAAACTCGAATGGAGAGATTGAATATATCAATAGAAAAGATGAACAAATAAAAATAAGAGGGCTAAGAGTAGAGCTATCAGAAATTGAAAAACAAATAATTAGTATACCAGAAGTAACAAATGGAGCCGTAATATATAAAAAAGAAAAAGAATACATATCAGCTTTTGTATGTGGAGATGGTAACTTAGACACTACAAAAATAAGAGAAGAGCTAGCTAAAAAGTTGCCATTATATATGGTTCCAAAATATATAACTCAAATAGAAAGTCTACCAATCACAAGAAACGGGAAAATAGATAGAAAAATATTACAGCAGTATAAAGAAAATATTGAGAATTCTGCAAAATATGTAAAACCTGAGACAGAACAAGAAAAGTTATTTTGTGAAGTATGGGAAAAACTACTAAATACTAAAATTGGAATAGAGACAGATGTATTTGAAAGTGGAGCAGATTCACTAATTGCTATCAAATTCAAAACAGAATTATTAGCACTTAATATTAGAGTTTCATATGCAGATATATTCAAGTACAAAACTGTAAAAGAGTTTTGTAAACACAGTGATATAAAAGAAGAATCGCAAGATAACTACGATTACACAAATATAAATAAAATATTAGAAAAAAACGATATTTCTAATATTGTAAATATAGAAAATAATGAAAATAATAATGTACTACTATTTGGAGGAACAGGATTTGTTGGAGCACATATAATAGAAAGTTTTATAAATAATGATAAAGGAAATATATATTGTATTGTGAGAGACAAATATAGAAAAAAAGGAAGAGAAAGACTTATTGAAATATTACATTTCTATTTTGAAGAAAAATTAGATAAATATATAGATAATAGGATATTTATAATAAATGGAGATATTTATAAAGAAAATTTTAATTTAACAAATGCTCAAATACAAGAGATAATAAAAAATGTAAATATTATAATCAATACTGCCGCTATAGTAAAGCACTTTGGAGACGAACAAGAATTTATAGATATTAATATAAATGCAACACAAAATATTATTAACTTCTGTAAAGAAAATGGGAAAAGGATGATTCACATTTCAACATTAAGTGTTTCAGGAAATTCAATTTTAGAGGGGGAAACACCAAAGATAGAACAGACAGAAAATATTAATTTTTCAGAGAAGGATTTATACAAAGGGCAAATCATTGAGAACAATTACACAAAAAGTAAATTTGAAGCGGAAAGAAGAATACTAGAGAATATAGATAATGGTCTGAATGCCCAAATTTTAAGATTAGGAAATATAACCAATAGATATTCTGATGGAAAATTTCAAATAAACGTCAAGGACAATGCTTTCGCAAATAAAATAAAAAGCTTCGTAAGTTTAGGATGCATACCAGAGTATATGTTAGAATCATATTTGGAATTTACACCAGTTGATATTTGTGCAAATGCAATAATAAAGATAATACAAAACTATAATAAATATTATACAGTATTTCATCTATATAATAATAATCATGTTATCCTTAGCAATTTTATAAAATACTTGAAAAAAAGTAATATTGATATAAAATTCATAAATGAATATAAATTCAAAGAAAAAATAGAAAAAGTTTTAAATGAAAATGATAGAGATATTCTAAGCGGAATCGTAAATGACCTTGACGAAAATAAAAAATTGAGATATAATTCTAAGATTAATATTACAAATGAATTCACAAGAGGCTTTTTATATAAAATAGGGTTTGAATGGCCAATAATTGATGAAAAATATGTAGAAAAATATATACAATATTTAATTAAAGTAAAATTTTTAAAAGGAGAGAAATAATATATGAGCGATACAGTTTCATTAGTAGCTATGATAATTTCTGAGCTCTTAATTGCAGGATTGTTTTTATTTATTAGAAAGCAAAAAAAAGGCCAGTTAAAAAATATATTTATGACGATGATATTTCTGATGCTTATATGGACAACTAGTATGATAATGCAAATATTATTTAAAAACACAGATGTAGACCCATTTTTATTTGAAAAAATTTCAGCATTTGGAGCATTCCCAATAAGTGTAGTTATATTATTTTTAGGATTAGCATTTTCAAAAAACAAAATGAAGTTTAAGTGGTATCATGGTTTATTATTTATAGTACCAGTAATTTCAATAATTATGGCGATAACAAATGATTATCATCACTTGTTTATAATAGAATATTCTACTATAGCAAATGAGATGGTTAAGGGACCTTATTTTCAAATACATTCAATATATTCATATATATGTATATTTGCTGGAGTATTATGCCTAATAATATATAGTATAAAAAATTTAGGATTTTTCTCTAGACAGTCTTTGTTGCTTATTATTGGAATGATTATACCAATAGCAATAAATTTATTAGCAACTTTTTCAAACTTAAATTTATCAGTATATGCAACACCAATATCCTATTCGATAACTGTACTATTTTTTGCACTTGCAATTTTTAAATTCAAATTCTTAAAAATTGCACCAGTAGCATTGCAAAAAATAGTAGACAGAATATCAGATGGGTACTTAGTATTAAATGAAGAAAATGTAATAACAGACTTTAATAAAACATATCTAGAGATATTTAACCAAAGGGCAGAAAAAACAAGAAATAAAAATATATTTGAGTATTTTGAAGAAAATGGCATAAATCCAGAAAAATATGAAAAAGCATTTGAAAAAATAAAAGATTCAAACGAAACTGTAAAATTTGAACAAAAAGTTACAGGATTAAATAAATATTTCACAATAGAAATAAACACGATATGGCAAAATAAAGAGTTTTTAGGGAAACTTATATTATTTAAAGATATAACACAACACAAAGAGGACATGCTAGCAATAAAAAGAAATCAAGACATGTTAGTAGAAAGAGAACGTCTATCTACTTTAGGACAAATGATTGGAGGAATAGCACATAACCTTAAAACCCCTATAATGTCAATATCTGGTGCAATTGAAGCAATATCAGATCTAATAAAAGAATATGAGTTATCAATAGATAATCCTCAAGTAAACTCAGAAGACCATCATGCAATAGCAAAAGATATGTCTGGTTGGGTAGATAAAATAAAAAATTATCTAGAATATATGTCAGATGTAATCACAGCTGTAAAAGGTCAAGCAGTAAATTTTTCAGAAGAAGAGCAATTTACATTTACAATATCAGAACTAATAAAACATGTAAATATATTAATGAAACATGAATTAAAAAATGCAATTGTATATTTAAACACAGATATACAATGTAATGATAACACAACAATCAAAGGAAACTTAAACAGTTTAGTGCAAGTAATGAATAATATGATATCAAATGCTATACAAGCATATGCAGGAGTTCCAGAGCAAAACATAGATTTAACAGTCAAAAAGCAAGGAAAAAATGTTATTATTTCTATAAAAGATTATGGACCAGGACTTCCAGAAAAAGTACAAGAAAAATTATTTAAAGAGATGATTACTACTAAAGGAAAAAACGGAACAGGATTAGGATTATACATGTCATATTCTAATATTAAAGCACATTTTAGAGGAGATATTACAGTAGATACGCAAGAAGGAAAAGGAACAACCTTTAATATAATATTACCAGAATATAAAAATTAAAATGAAAATGGTAAATAACAAGAAAAAAATGGTTATTAAAGACCATTTTTTTCGATTTTATAACCTTCTTCATATTCAGGTTTTCCTAAAATAAGTTAGGTATAAAATAAGCCTCTTCTTTGCACTAAGTCATATTTATTATTACTCAACAAAAATAAATACTAGAAATAAGATACTACTAAACGACGTAAACTATTGAAAAATCAACAAAATTGAAAAAATATGTTGCATTTTATAGAAATTATTAATATAATTACAATAATTAAAATATGAGGTGATAAAAAATGAGAATTGGCGCACAAAATTTAGCGGAAAATGAAGCAGATAAATACAAAATAATCGCAGTAGATGATGAAGAAGGAATAATTGATTCTCTAACAGTATTTCTAGAAAGATCTGGTTATAAGCTAGTAGGGGTAAGTGATCCAGTAAAAGCTATAGAAATAGTTAAAAAAGAGCATTTTGACCTTATGCTTTTAGACTTTATTATGACGCCACTTCATGGAGACCAAGTAGTAGAACAAATAAGAAAATTTGATAAAGAATTATATATTTTATTATTAACAGGACATAAAGATATAGCACCACCATTAGAGACAATTAAAAGATTGGATATTCAAGGATATTGCGAAAAAAGTGATAAATTTGACCAGTTATTGTTACTAATAGAATCAGCTGTAAAATCAATTGACCAAATGAGAGAAATAAAAAGGATAAATAATGAATTGTCTGAGACAAATCAAAAATTAGAAAAAGCTTATATGGAAAGTATCGAAACATTAAGATATACTGTAGAGGCAAAAGACCCATATACAAAAGGTCATTCAGACAGGGTTGCACAATATTCAGTATTAATTGGAAAGAAAATGGGATTATCTGAAGAAGACCAAAAGACGCTATTAATTGGAGGTTTATTTCATGACATTGGAAAAATCGGTGTGCCAGATACAATCTTAAGAAAGCCAGATAGACTTACAGATGAAGAATATTCAGAAATAAAAAATCATCCATCAATTGGAGCACATATATTAGCACCAGCAACAATTTTCCAGGACATAATTCCAATTGTAAAACATCACCATGAAAAATATGATGGAAAAGGATATCCTTCACAATTAAAAGGGGAAGACATTCCATTATTCGCAAGAATAGCAGCTATAGCTGACACTTTTGATGCCATGACATCAAAAAGAACATATAGAGATGAATTATCTTTAGAAACAGTCATAGCAGAAATTGAAAGATGTAAAGGAACACAATTTGATCCAAAAATTGCAGATGTATTTTTAGATATATTAAAAAATGACTATCATGAAATAGAAGAAATAAGAGAAAAATATTAATATGATATAAAAAGGGTTCATTTAAAATTTAAGTTGAACCCTTTTTTTTTTTTTTTTATATTAAGTAAAATAATAACTTATTTCATATTTTATTAATAGGACACTAAGTAAAATAATAACTTAGTTCATA
>CALXZT010000034.1 GCA_944393315.1 uncultured Clostridia bacterium | reverse complement strand
CATGAATATATTTTATTAAATCTTGACCTTCTTTATCTGCCGGATGTGCTTTACCAGCAAAAATTAATTGAACTGGTCTTTCTGGATTGTTTAATAACTGTGTTAGTCTTTCTAAATCTCTAAATATTAATGTTGCTCTTTTATATGTTGCAAATCTTCTTGCAAATCCTATTATTAAAGCATTTGGATTTAGTTGTGATGTTATTTCATTAATTTGCTCATAATTCATACCATTTCTTTTTAGTCTTCGTGTAACATTTTCTTTTACTACTGACATTAATTTTTCTTTCCTATCCATATGTGCTTTCCATAATTTGTCATCAGGTATGTTTTTTACCCTTTCCCATATGTTGTCCTGATGCATGCTGTCTTGCCAGTATGGTGTAAAATACTTATTATACAATTCTTTCATTGTTGGTGAAAGCCATGAACAAGTATGTACTCCATTTGTTACATGTGTTATTGGAGATTCATCAGCTGCAATATCAGGCCAAACATCTCCAAATAATTCTCTTGATACTGCTCCGTGAAGTTTACTTACTCCGTTTTTCTTTCCTGCAATTTTTAGTGCTAGTATGCCCATATTAAAGCCAGGCTCTAAAGTTTCTCCAGGTTTCATTCCTAGTTTTAAAAACTCTTCTCTTGATAGTCCGAGACGTGGCCAAAATTCTTTAAAGTATTTTTCTACTAATGATATTGGAAATATGTCATTTCCTGCTGGTACTGGTGTGTGTGTTGTAAATACTGTTTTTGAACTAGCTATGTCTCTTGCCACTTCAAAAGATACTTCTTTTTCTTTTATTATATCTTTAATTATTTCTAGATTTAAGAATGCTGAATGTCCTTCATTCATATGATATACCGTAGGATATAATCCTATTTTATGTAAGAAATGTGTTCCTCCCATTCCAAGTATAATTTCTTGCTGAATTCTCATTTCTTGATCTCCGCCATATAAGGTTGAGGTAATTCTTCTATCCTCCGGAGTATTTTGCTCTACATCTGAATCTAATAGATATAGTTTAACTCTTCCTACATTTATTTGCCATGCTTTTAAGTAAACTTTTCTTTTTGTGAATTTTACATTTAATATTAAGTCATCTCCTTTTTCGTCTTTTACTGTAGTTAATGGCAAGTTATACATATCTAAATCATAATATTCAGATTCTTGCATTCCATATGCATTTATTTTTTGGTTAAAATATCCGTGTTTATATAATAGTCCTACTGCTACAAGTGGTAGTCCTAAATCACTTGCTGATTTTAAATGATCTCCTGAAAGTATTCCAAGTCCTCCTGAATATATTGGTAAGATCTGATCTAAACCATATTCTGCGGAAAAATATGCTATTAAATCTTCTTTATTGTTTGGATATTCTTTTGAAAACCATGTATTTTTGCTTTGCATATAGTCTTCAAAGTTTTCCACTATTTTATCATAATCTCTTAAAAATTCTAAATTTTTACTTGCTTCTTCTAATTTTTCTTGTGATACAGCTTTTAAGAATTTTACTGGATTTTTATTTGATGCATACCATACATCTACATCTATCCTTTTGAATAATCTTAAAAATTCTGTGTTCCAAGACCACCATAAATTGTTTGATATTTCTGCTAATTTATTGATTCTTTTTGGTAATTGTGAATTTACCATTATTCTATTAAATACGTACATTTTTTGTTTTTCCTCCTATGTTATCTTATTTGTTTTTTCCTTTAGTACTTTACGATGATATTATCTCTTAAATATATTATTTTGTCAAATGTTTTTTAAAAATTCTTTTTATGCACCATAAACATCTTGACTAAAACTCATTTTTACGATATGATATAGTTTGTAAAATTTTAAAGAAATGAGGAAATTACAAACAATGTTATGTTCAAAATGTAATAAAAACACAGCAATAATTTTTATGAATAAAATAGAAAATGGAAAATCTGCAATAGAAGGCTTATGCTTTGATTGTGCAAAAGCTCAGGGTATAGATCCATTAGAGGTCTTAGCTAAACAAAATGAAATTACTTCAAAAAGTAATCCAAATATGAATGCACAAATCGAATCTATTATGAAAGATTTAGCTAAGTCTTTAGACCATTTAGATTTAAATAATATAATAGTTGAAGAAATGAATGATGAGGATTCAGATTCAACAATTGATGATATAAACACTTCTGAAGCAAAACCTCTTAGTGGTTTTGCAATTCCATTAGGCTCTATCTTTGGAAATATGTTAAACCCTAATATAAATAAATCTGCTCAGGATCCTAATAGTTCAAACGCAGAAAAGAAAAAAGTTAAAGTAGATAAAAAGAAAAACCCAAAAAATTCAAAGAAAAAATTTCTTGATACCTTTGGAACTAATTTAACTACTAAGGCCAAAAATAATGAATTAGATATTGTTGTTGGGCGTGATAAAGAAATTCAAAGAATTACACAAATTTTAAATAGACGTTCTAAAAATAACCCTTGCCTAATTGGTGAGCCTGGCGTTGGTAAAACAGCTATTGCTCAAGGTTTAGCAATAAAGATTGCAAATAACAATGTTCCAGCCAAACTCTTAAATAAAGAAGTTTACCTTTTAGATATGACATCTATGATTGCAGGTACTCAATTTAGAGGTCAATTTGAATCTAGAATGAAAGGCGTAATAGATGAATGTAAACAATATGGTAATATCATTTTAGTTATAGATGAAATTCACAACATAATTGGTGCTGGTGATGGTGAACATTCTATGAATGCTGCAAATATTTTAAAACCTGCCTTATCTAATGGCGAGGTTCAATTAATAGGTACTACTACTTTAAAAGAATATAGAAAATATATTGAAAAAGATGCAGCTTTAGAAAGACGTTTCCAACAAGTTTTAGTTGAAGAGCCAAATATTGATGATTCAGTAAAAATTCTTGAAGGAATTAAAAAATATTATGAAGAGTACCATAAGGTTAAAATTTCTTCTGATGTAATTAAGCAAACAGTTATCATGTCTGAAAAATATATTCATGATAGATTTTTACCAGATAAAGCTATTGATATCTTAGATGAGGCTTGTTCTCGTATTAACTTAGAAAATAAAGATTTATTTAGACTTGAAATGTTAAAACAAGAATTGAAAAATGTTCAAGAAGAAAGAGATTCTTTAGAGACAGATTCTCCTACTGCAGATTCCGAAGAAACTTCAACAGCTAATTATCAAAAAGTAGCAGATTTAAAAACTCGTGAATGTAGGCTTATAGAAGAAATTGATAAATTAAATTCTACAATGAAGCTTAAAAGTTTATCTGTTCAAGATATTGCAAATGTAATTGAAAGTTGGACCAAAATTCCTGTTAAGAAAATAACTGAAGCAGAAACACAAAAATTATTAAATTTAGAAACAAATCTTCATAAAAGAATTATTGGGCAAGAAGAAGCCGTAAGTGCTGTGTCTAGAGCAATTAGGAGAAATAGAGCAGGTTTGAAATCTACTCGCCGTCCACCTTCATTTATATTTGTTGGTCCTACTGGTGTTGGTAAAACTGAACTTGCCAAAAGCTTAGCCTTTGAAATGTTTGGAAGTGAAGATTCTATTATAAGAATTGATATGTCTGAATATATGGAAAGTCATTCAACCTCTAAATTGATAGGTGCCCCTCCAGGCTATGTTGGTTATGATGATGCTGGTCAACTTACTGAGAAGGTAAAAAGAAAACCTTATTCAATTATATTATTAGATGAAATTGAAAAAGCACATCCAGATGTATTTAACATATTATTACAGGTTTTAGATGATGTTAGACTGACTTATAGGCAAGGAAATACTGTAAGCTTTGAAAATACAATTATAATTATGACATCAAATGCAGGTTCTAACTTAAATAATAATTCTATTGGTTTTGCAAGACAAACTGTTGATAAAAATAAACTTTTAGATAATCTAAAACAAGTATTTAGACCAGAATTTTTAAATAGAGTAGACGAAATTGTTGTTTTTGAAAGTCTATCAAAAGAACAACTTTTACAAATTACTGATTTAATGTTAAAAGACACCTACTCTGCATTAAATGATAAAAATATCACTTTAACAGTTACTGATTCTGCTAAAGAGTTCTTGTTGGAAAAAGGAACTAATTTGAAATTTGGTGCAAGACCTTTAAGAAGAGCTATCCAAAGATATTTAGAAGATGAACTTGCAGAGAAAATTTTGCGTAGTGAATTAACTGATGGTAATTCCGTAAAAGCTGATGTTAAAGACGGAAGTTTAGAGTTTAGTATTACTGATAATTAATTAACAATAGTCGAACTAATGAATAAAACATTAATTTGTCGTCTAAATTCCAATTTTAGCTACGACAGTTATATTTGACAAATAAAAGGAGAATTTTATGTTAAAACATGTTCCAAATATTTTATCAATTTGCAGAATATTATTAATACCTGTTATAGTAGCTTCAGTTTATTTAAACAATTATATTTTAGCTTTAATTATATTTACAATTTCTAGTTTAACAGATATAGTAGATGGCTATATAGCACGTAATTTTGATGCAATAACTAATGTTGGCAAATTACTTGATCCTCTTGCCGATAAATTAACGCAATTATCAATGATTGCTTCTCTTGTTTGGGCTGATGCTATCAGTGGTTGGATTTTTGCAATATTACTAATTAAAGAATTAATAATGATTTCTGGTGCCTCTTTCCTTTATGGAAAAAGTGTTGTGGTATATAGCAGATGGTATGGAAAACTTTCAACTGTTTTAATATATATTTCAATTGTAAGTTCTTTACTATGTAGACAGTTTAACATTACATCCGGTATATTTATTACTATTAGTAACTCTCTTTACGTGATTGCATTAGTAACCACTGTATTTGCTCTTTTTATGTATTGCAAGGCGTTATATAATAAAGGTTTTATAGATAAATCAGACTTAAATAAAGAGGTAATAATCGATAGAAAAAATAAAAAATAAAAAATAAAAAATAAAATTTAAAAAGTTGGAAAAGTTTTCTTTCCCAACTTTTTAAATTTTACAAGAGAATTATTCTTTTGTAAAAACATGTTATTTTATAATTTATAACATCTTATTCAAAATCCTCTAATACTTTATTTAGCTCTTCTTTACCATATACTTGTATTCCTTCTTCTGATTGCATTTGTAGCAAATCAGTTTCAGGCAAAAATTCTGTACTAATTTCTGTCTTTTCATAAATTTGTTTTGTTCCATCTGGTAAAATTTTATAAATTACCACATTCCCATTTTCTTCTTTTAAAGTAAAATGTTCTCCACACCTTCCTTCAAATTCTTTAAGTAATGTTACCTCTTTACTACTAAATCCTATTAGTTCCCAATCTTGAAACTTCTCAGAAACTTCCTCTTCAGTCATATTTACTAATTCTGGTAACATTTCAACATATTCATTTATAGTGTGTCCACATTCTTTATAGTATTTTTTTAGAATCAATGCAGAATTTGAAGATATTTTTTCATCTGATGAATTTACTTCTTTTACCTCTTCTGTTTGCTGTGCAAGTTTATATTCTTCTGTACACTCATCTGTTACTGGTTCCTCTGATACTATTAGCTTTTCTTTAGTATTATCTTCTCCTGATTCTTTATTGTTTTTAATCATTATGCCAGTAAATATTGCTCCAACTAAAACTATTATAAAAATAATTCCTACTATAAGCTTTTCTTTCATATGCTTTCCTCTTCCTACAATATTTTTTATTATTGTTTCCAAGGTTTTAGCAATTTATTCCTTTTTTGTAATTTTCTTTATTTTGCAATTGAATTTTTAATTATTAAGTTTTGTAACCTTCTTTGCTCTAGTCACTCCTTTTTTATCTATAATAATATTAATCTCTCCATCTTTGTCTGTTCTGTAAATTTTGGCGCCGCAAATTTGTTAACCTTGTTATTACGTCAGAGTTTGGATGCCCATATAAATTACCTATCCCCACACCTATTAAAGCAATTTTAGGTTGTACTAATTTTAAAAATTCCTTGTTAGAAGAAGATTTTGCTCCATGATGTGCAACTTTTAAAATAGTAGCATTTAACATATTCTCATTTGAATATAATTTAATTAACTTATCCTCTGCTTCTTCATCTATATCTCCTGTAAATAGCATTGAAAAATCATTATACTTTAATTTAAAAACTAAAGAATTATTATTTAAACTATTCTCACTTATTAATTCTTTTTCTGGAAACAAAATATCAATTTGCACACTTCTTTCTAATTTTATTTTGTTCCCTTTTGATACCTGTTTGACTAAAATATTTTTTTCTTTTATTATTTTTAAAAATTCTTTATAATTTTCTGATTCCTCATATTGCTTTCCTATTATTACCATTTCAACTTTGAGCTCTTTTAGAATAGTTAAAATTCCTCCTACATGGTCAGTGTCAAAATGACTTATTATTACATAGTCAATTTTTGTTATTCTTCTATCTAGCAAATATGGTAATAGGGTATTTTTTCCTACATCATAATTCTCACTTCCTCCACCATCTATTAAAATGGTTTGGTTATATGGTGTAACTATTAATGTGCTATCTCCCTGCCCTACATCAATAAAATAAATCTTTAGGTCTTTAGGGACTATTTTTATCATAGTAACAAGTATAATAATAGGTATACTAATTGATATTATTTTTTTACTGTTTTTTCTTAATATATGTTTTATCAAATTTTTTAAGTTAATAAGTCTTTTTTGAAATGCTGTGATTTTTCTCTTGTTTGAAATTTTATAAAAAACATTTGCTATTAAAATAACAACATAGTAAATTATAATGTCTAACATTCTTGGGGTTGCAATATATATTTTACTTAATGGTAAAATTTTTCCTAATTTTGAAATCTCCATAAGAATAATTAATAAATTTTCAAGAATAAATTTAATAATATTTTTTAATATTATTACAACTGTTATACTTTTAAAAAACTGTAGAAATAAAAAATTGAAAATTATAAACATAAACCCTAAAATCATAATTGGTCCTATTATAATACTAACCAAAAGATTAGTTATGAAAAAACTTAAACTTATTGTATTAAATAAATTTGCCATTATTGGTGCTATAACTATTTGTGCTGAAAAGCTAACAGATATTGCATCTTGCACATAATCTAATATTTTTATACCCAAGCTACTAATTTTGTATTTATAGATTTTACTTTTAACTCTAATCTTTTTGAATATGTGTGAGACACTCTTTTGAAAAATTATTATTCCAATTGTACCACCATATGATAATAATACTCCTGCTGAAGTTATTAAATATGGATTTCCAATTAATATAATTAGTATTGAAAAAGCTATACTTGTCCATATATCGTTTTTATTATATGTTAATTGAGCCAAAATAGATATAATTCCCATGATTCCTGCTCTTACAACAGATGGAGAAAAATTTGTTATAAACATATAAGCTATAATAAAAAAAATTGTTAATATTTTTGCTCGTCTTTTTCCTTGTATCTTTTCTAATGCAGTTGATACTGCTAACATTATATATGATACATGTAACCCTGAAACTGCTAATACATGCGAAATATTGCTTTGTTCGAAATTCTCTTGTATTTCTTCTGAAATTTCACTTTTATATCCTATCAAAATGCCTAGTAAAAGATTTGCTTTTTCTGATGGTAAATTTTCTTGTAATGTCTGTTTTATTTTTATAAATATATTATTTGAAATGGTAAATAAAACATTATTAGAATTTTCTTTTAAAATCATAACATTATCTGCCTTTACTATTCCATATATTTTTAATGTTTTTAAATATTTTGAGTAATCAAATCCTTGATAATTTGTTGCTTTATTAGGAATTTTATATTCTCCATTTAAATTTATGTAGTCTCCATAATTTAGATTTATTCCTAGATTTTTGCTTATATCCAAATATAAGTAGGTCCCTTTAAACTTGGTATCTTCATTTAATTTTTCTACTTTTATCTTATATGTAGTTTTGTATTCTTTATCTGTTCCATTGTCAACTATTTTTCCTATAATGTTTACAAGTTCTAATGAAGAATATAAATTTTCATATTTATTATTAAAATAGATTACAATAAAATTTGAAATGATTGAAAATACTATAATTACAATTAATGATTTAAAATCTAAAATTAGTTTAATATATCTAAATATTTTTTGAATTGTAATGAATTTAAATTTTCTTTTAACCTTTTTATTTTTTATTAAACTTTTTAAAAATTTAAGCAACACTAAAAATATACTTATTAAAGCATAAAAAAAGACTATATTTATTTTAAAATATAGCCCCCATATTATACCTATTATATATCCCAATGTTGCTACTACTATTGGTCTATTCTCACCCATCCGACATATTCTCCTACTTCTATTCTACACCAGCTGTTTATGATTTCTAATACTGTTACTTCTGTATTGGCTTGTAATTTTACTATATTACATGAACTTGCTGATGGTAATATTTTTATTTTTATTTCCTCTTCTAATTGTATTTTTTGTCCAGCTGATAGTTCCCCTGCATTTTTTATTGTACTAATTGTTTTATCATTATTTTGATTTGCTGTCTCTATGCCCTCTTCTTCATTACTATCTGGATTTTCATTATTTTGGTCATCTGTTTGATTATTAATTTCATTTGAATCTGTATTATTAACTACTGGCGTTTCTTGGTTATTGTCAATTTCATTTGTCGTAACATTTGTGGTCTCTTCTTCCACAGTTAATAGGTCTTTTCTTATATATCCTGTTACATCTCCAACTTCAACTCTGTACCAGTTTCCTTCTTCACCAGTTATAGTTATTTCGTCTCCGATTGATACTAGTTTTACTATGTTTGAATCTGTTGTTGCTTCTTCTCTTACTCTAACTGTATCTGTGTTTACTACTCCAGTTGAAACTGCAATTAGTGGCATTTGTATACTTACTAAAATTGCTATAATAATAAATATTTTAATTAATTTATTTTTTTTCATAAATTTCCTCCATCTTTAGATATTAGCTTCAATAAATGGTAAAATTTGTTTTTTCCTTGAAACTACTCCTGGCATATCAATTAAGTTATTTTCTATTTTGTATGTTTTTTCTACTATATCTGTTCTTTCTCCTAGAACTATTGCTTTTGAATTTGTATTTATTATATCTGTAATTACAAACAAACATAATTTTAATTTTTCTTCACTTATAGCTTCTCTTATTGCTTCTTCTAATTTTTCTTTTCTTTTTAATATATCATCTATACTAACGGTGTTTACTTGTGCTATCATATATTTTATTCCATCTTTTTCTGTTTTTTTAGCATCTAAATTTAACAATTCCTTTTCAGTATAATCACTTAAATCTGTTCCTGCTTTTAACATTTCTAAACCATATTCTGACAAATTTACCCCAGCAATTTTTGCAAGTTCAGTTGCTACTTTAACATCTGTCTCTGTACAGGTTGGTGATTTTAAAAGTAATGTATCTGATATTATTGCACTTAGCATTAAGCCTGCTATACTTTTTTCAATTTCTATGTTATTTCTTTTATATAATCCGTAAATAATAGTTGAAGTACACCCTACAGGTTCAGCTATATAGTAAAGTGGCTCTGAAGTATAGAAATTGGCTATTTTGTGATGGTCTACTACCATTTGTATTTTTGCTTTTTCAATGCCTTCTGCACTTTGAACAAATTCATTGTGGTCTACTAATATAACTTTTTGCCCTTCTTCTAGATTCTCGATTTTTTCTGGAACTTTTATATTAAAGTATTTTAATGCATATTGTGTTTCTTTGTTTGTTTCTCCTAATCTTACAGCTTGTACCTCTTTTCCTAATTTTGTTTGTAAGTCTGCCATTACTATGCTTGAGCAAATTGTGTCTGTGTCTGGATTTTTATGTCCAAATATTAATATCTTTTCCATTTTTTTCATTCCTTTCTTTATTTTATTTTTTTGTTTTTCTTAACAGTTTGTGTTTCTTTATAAAAATCTATCCTATTTTGAAACATTTTTATTGCTGACTTATCTCAAACATGTCCTTTCTTTCTCCACATACTGGACATACCCAGTCTTCTGGTAAGTCCTCAAATGCTGTTCCTGGCTTTACCCCTGCTCTTTCGTTTCCAACTTTTGGGTTATATATGTATTTGCATACTATACATTCATATTTTAAGTCTCCCTCTAATTTTGTTTTAAATAAATTTTTGTAACCTATTGCAACTGCCGCTATTACCATTAATAAGAATGATAAGGCTTTTATGATACCACTATCAAATAATATTACCGCAAACATTCCAAATGCTGTGCTTATTCCATATAATATTAATACTGCTTGTTTTTGACTGAATCCTTTTGCTACTAGTTTATGATGTAAATGGCCTTTATCTGCTTTAAATACTGCTTTTAAGGATTTGCCTTTAATTGTCCTTCTAACTATTGCACAAACTACATCAAATATAGGAAGACCTAATACTATTACTGGTAATACTACTACTGCAATTGTATATGTTTTTGCAATTCCTAGTATTGATATTATTGAGAGCATAAAACCTAAAAAGTTAGAACCTGTATCTCCTATGAATGTTTTTGCTGGTGCAAAATTAAATGGTAAAAAACCTACTAGTGCCCCTATTAATGCTGTTATTAATATTATTGCTATTAATGGAGAGCCGTTTAAACAAAATATTATTAGTAATGATATACATGCTATTAAAGTTATTCCTGACGATAAACCATCTAAGCCATCTATTAGATTTATTGCATTTGTAATACCTACAATCCATATAATCGTTAATATCACTGAAAAAGCTTCGCTTAATCCGACTTTATATAAAAATGGTATTGTTATATGCTCTATTTTAGTTCCAAAAGCTACTACAATTGTAGCTGCTATAATTTGTCCAATTAATTTAGGAATAGGTTTTAATGTTTTTGTGTCATCAATTACACCAACAATTGTTATAACAATAATCCCTATGAATAAACCTATTAGTTTAACTCCATATTGCTCTTCTGTAAATAAATCTATACTTCCTTCAATACTCATTACAATTAATAGGTAAATTACTGATACTAAAAATCCAATTATTACTGCTGGTCCTCCAAATTTTGGCATTTCTCTTGTATGCATTCTTCTTTTATCTTTTGGTACATCAACTGCTCCAATTTTTTCTGCAATTCTTATGGTGTATGGAGTTAACATCATTGATACAATAAATGCTATTAAAAATGCTATAGCTATATTTCCCCACATATGAATCCCTCCATACTGTTATTTCATATTTTCTTTTTCTATTTCTTCAATCATTTCTAGCCTTTCTTGGTATCTCCCGCCTTTAAACTCTGTTGCTATCCAATTTCTTATTATACATATGGCTTGGTTTACTGTCAGATAGTCTCCTCCTAGTGTTACTACATTTATATCATCATCTGCTTTTGCAAATTTAGCTGACTCTTCATCATATATACTTGCTGCTCTAATTCCTTTGAACTTGTTTGCAGCGACTGTCATTCCATAACCTGATCTACATACTAATATTCCTTTATCACATTCTTTATTTTGAAGTTTTTTAGCTACTTTTTCTGCATATATTGGATAATCTGTTCTTTCCTCTGTATAAGTTCCTACATCTATATATTTTATTCCTTTTTCATCTAAGTATCTTTTTATTTCTTCTTTTAATTTGTAACCTCCATGGTCTGCACCTATTGCTATCATATATTTACCCTCTTTCCTTTTTTAAAATATCCTAATCCCGTATTTTATAATACTATTTGTTCATTACTTTCTCAATTAAATCTGCCACTGACTCGACAACATTTGGGCACTGTTTTAGTAACTCATAAACGGATTCTTTCATACAATAACCATTGAAGTTTTGTATCATACTAACATCGTTATATCCATCTCCTATTGTGTATATGTTATCTTTAAAAATTTTTTCTTTATGAGCGATATATTTAATTGATTCATTTTTATCTGTATCAGACGAAATTATTTCAACAATACTTTTTTCTTTAAAAATCATTGTGTACGCATGAACATAATCTCCAAATTTTATATTAATTTTATTAGTAAAATTACGTGCTTCTTGTAAATTTATAAATTCAACTGCTATTTTAGTTATATTCTTTTGTTCTAAAATTCCTTTTTCTGTATAAGGATTACATAATTTATATTCATTATGAGTATTTTTAATTTCATCCATAATCTTTTTTGAAATGCTATAGTCTAAAAAATAATATTTTAATAGATTTCCCTGTCTATCAAATATACAAGCACCCTGGTCTGAAATTAAATTGTCATATTTTATACTATGTTTTAATATTTCTTTTTGAAAGCTTCCAAAGTTATTTCCTGTTGCAATTACAAATAAATTGTTTTCTTCTCTAAACTCATTTACTTTTTTAACATTTTTTATAATTTGTTTTTCATCCAAGAAGAATGTTCCATCATAATCACTCACAACCATTTTTCGATTATTTAACAAGTTCTTTTCCTCCTTCTAATGGATGTTCCAAAATTTCTTTATACATTTTATCATATGGTTTTGACATGCTATGCCTCACGTCAACATCCATATAACTTCTCATTTCGGCAATAATTTTGCAAATATCTAATGCTTCATGATATTTTCCTTTTATAATTATATTTATTAATACCATTAATGATTTTTGACAAGCAGGAACGTTTAGGGTATTACTTAGTTTTAAAAACCACTTAATCTTTCCCATCAATTCAATTCTATCTTCATCTGATAATTGTGTTGAATCTATAAATCTATACAATAAATATGTCATATTTCTTGCATATAAATATCTGTAAAATTGTAGTTGTCCTTTCTGTACAAATAATGCATATGTCTTTTTATATGCTATGTTCATTCCTATAAAAAACTCTTTTGAACAGTCCCATGATGTAGATGCAGATTTGTTTTTTGTATTTCTTTGCCTATAATAGTATATTATATCTGGTATATAATATATTTTTTTTGCACATAAGAACGCATTCATTGAAAAATATGTATCTTCACCCGGAAGACCTTCTAGACATTTTATATTATTATTTTTTATAAATTCTCTATTAAATATTTTGTTACACATTGAAGAATTCATTACCCAAAATGAATTATAATCATTTAAACTTAATTTAAAATGTTTAAATCTATTATTATCAAAAACCGGATTTTTCCAAGGTACCCCATCTTCTGACATATAATTCCAGTTTGAGATTACAACATCTGCTTGCTCTTTTTCAATTTTATTATACATTATTTTAAAAGCTTCATATGCGAAGTAATCATCAGCATCAGAAAACATTAAATATTTTCCTTTAGCACATCTAATTCCAATGTTTCTAGGTCTGCCTCCTGAACTACTATTCTTATCAGTTTTTTTTACTATAATATTATTAGGATATCTTTTTGCATATTGCATAGATATTTCATAACTTCTGTCAGTTGATTGATCATCAATAAGTATTAATTGAATATTTTCGAATCCTATATCTTGCTTTATTATATGATCAATACATTCACTTAAATATTCTTCATCATTAAATGTAGGGATTATTACACTTATTTTATACATGTGGTTTTACCTCCTAATAGAAAACTGATATAGAAAAATATTTATATTTTTCTATATACGTGCAACATTTTATTCTAAGTAAGTATATCAAAATTTTTCCATAATATCAACAATTTTCGATAAATACAAGTAAAAAGCTGTAAAAAGGTTAATTCCAAAAGTAAATTCTAGTTTAAAATCCAAGACTAAATACCAGATTTAGAAGAAAATGGCAAAAT